>JAZSCY010000180.1:0-7506 GCA_045530875.1 Eubacteriales bacterium | reverse complement strand
CCATGACATACATACAGGAGATCTGGATTTCGGGCTTGTTTCCTCCTATGAGGTATTTCCTGCCTCCCTGACCACGGAAGAGATTGCAGATCAGCGGTTTATCATTCTGGAGCAGGTGCGGGATGTGGGTGCGGTATATGACATGTACGGCATCCGGGTACAGGGGGAAGCCATTGATTCCTATGTACTGACACCTGTGCCGCGTGGTGTTACCGGTCACGGAAGGGCCAACATGACATTTGGTCTGCAGAAAGAGAACGTGGAGAACGCGGTACGGGTCATTACGTATCTGGAAAATCCGTCACGGGATTATCCCATGGGGCGTATTGCCATCATTATACGGGACAAGCTGATTTTTTACGGGGATCTGCCCGGCGGGATCATGCCGCTCCGTGACATCAAGGCAAAAAGTGTACCGGGGCAGTTCTACGGGAAGTCCGTGATACAGGATCTGATCCCTCTCCAGAGAGCGTACAACAATGTCTGCAACAAGAGGCAGGATTTCATTGACACGGTCGCCAACAATCCTGTGGTGATGGAAGATGGTGCTGTAACCAACATGGAGGACATTGAAGAAGGCGGCATTGAATCCGGATCTGTGATTCTGGTGCGTCCGGGATACCAGAAACCGGACATTATCCAGTATCCCAATCCTCCTTCCATCATAGACAGCGAGATGGCGAAACTGGAAGAGGCCATGGAATACACAGCCGGGGTATCCCAGATGATGATGTACGGCGGTACGCCTGCAGGGGTTACCTCCGGTACGGCCATTGAAAATCTCCGTGACATTGACAACACACGTATGAGTCTGACGGCGGACAACATCCGGGACGGGGTCATTGAGATGGCCAAGATCTGGCTGAAGCTGTGCAAGGCGTTTGCCGGTGGATACCGGGTACTGCGCATGGCAGGCAGTGACGATGCCGGGTATGTATCGGTGTGGACAAGGGAAGACATCAATTCCTATGATGTGGAATTTGAGGCGGAAAACGAGCTGCGCCGGTCTCCGGAACAGAAAAAGCAGGATTTTCTGGCTGCGTACAATCTGGGCCTGTACACGGACGAAAAGGGAATTGTACCGCAGGAAGTGAAGCGGAAATACCGGGAACTGTTTGAAGCCGACAGCACTTCCTCCCTCTCCATGGAGGAGCTGCAGCGTAAATACGCCTCACGCGAAAACAGCTATCTGGAACAGGGCGTTCTGCCGGAGAGAGGGCGGTACGACGATGACAGGGTCCATCTGGACGAGCACATCCGGTACGCCATTTCACGGGATTATCAGATATTTGCCAAAAAAATGCCGGAATATGCGGCGAAATTTGAAGAACACATTGCGGTGCATCAGTCTGAGATGGCAAAACGCGAACAGGCGATGATGCAGAATATGATGATGAGAGGTAATCAGAATGGGTGAAAATGAAAACAAGGGCATGAGTCTGAGAGAAGCCATTGCTGCCGGTTGGGATTCTGCGGTGGCGGAAGAACCTGCACAGGAGGAAACTGCAGAAGCTGCCGTACAGGAAACCGCTGCGCCGGAGACTGCCGAAGCACCTGTGGAAACATCGGAAGCATCCGTACAGCAGCCTGTCGCACAGCAGGAGGAACTGCCCGTACAGGAAGCATCCGTACAGCAGACAGAACCGGTACAGGCTCCTGCGAATCCGCAGATGGATCAGCTCATGGAGATTATCCGTCAGCAGCAGGCAATGATCGGGCAGCTCACGCAGCAGGCACAGCAGAACGGACAGGCACTGCAGCAGCAGTCCCGTCTGGCGGAAGAAACTGTGAATCAGACGATGGAGCCGGAACCCTATCCGCAGTTTGATTTCAACGCGGTACGGTACATGGAAGCAGAAGCGCAGAATCAGGCGTTTGCGCAGTGGCAGCAGGGTCTGATGGAACGCATGGTGGCGGATGCGGCTGCCCGTGCCATGGAACAGATGGCTCCCATCCGGGAACAGTATGAGACAAACCGGAGAATTGCGGAGGATGATGCTGCCAGAACCGCTGTATTCGGGGATGCACGGTTCCGGGATTTTGCGGAAAACAGAGAATCCATTGAGAGGGTTATTTCCGCCACTCCCGCGCTCCAGGGTATGTCCCCCACGGACAAATGGATCATCGGCGGTCTTATGGACAGAGGGATGCGTCATGCAAGTGCGCCGTCTGCCGAAGAGATCCTGACCATGGCACGTGCCAATCCGGAGGTTATGAAAGCATTGGCGGCACAGCAGGCATCGGAGGTGGCACAGTCACAGGCCGGTGTACCGAAGATTGCAGCCTCTGCCGGGATGACACAGGCGCAGGCGATTCCCGAAAACAGACCGAAGAATGTCAAGGAACTCAGCGCAACACTCAGAAAAGGGCTCATGATGAAGTAAGCCGGATACGATAAAGGTACCGGCCCAACCATCTGCCATATACACGAACGGAATGCTATGAAGAACGAGAATCTTATTAAAGAAGAAGGAGAATACTATTATGCCTAATGTAGCACAGGACATGATCGCGATTCAGAACGTGGTCAAGGAGATCTATCTCCCCTACATGAACAACATGCTGAACGTGGAAGCTGACCCGTTCCTGGCGAAGATTCCCAAGGCCCCCATGCAGGGCGAAGGCGTTTTCGGTGCCAGAATCGGTGTAGCCGGTAACGTTGGTATGTCCGAAGAAAGAGCACCCACTCCAATTTCCAAGGCTCCTCTGTACAGCCGTATGAAGTTTGCTCCCAAGGACGGTTATGTGGAACTGGCTATCTCCCATAAGGCCGTTCAGCTGGGCAGGAACTCCAAGGCTGCCATGGTGGATGCTGTGGCCGACTACATGACCGCTTCCTACGAAGCTGCCAAGTGGAACACTGCCAGAATGGTATACGGCAACGGTACCGGTGTACTGGCAAATATCGTTTCCGCTGCTTCCGGCACCACTGAAATTACCGTGGATGCTGTGAACAATGTGATTGTTGGTCTGACTGTGGACGTTCACACCTATGCGGACGGTGAACCTACTCTGGTAACTGCCAACGAAAAGGTGCAGATCATTGCCATTGATCCCAAGAACAACAAGATCACCCTCTCCAATCCCGTGACCGCTACTACTGCGGAAGGCGGTGCATACGGTTTCATCACTGTACAGCAGTCCTATGGCCGTGAAATCACCGGTCTGGGTGCCATCTTTGATGACAGTGTGGATGAAATCTACGGCCTGAATAAGTCCGAAAACATCATCCTGAAGCCCCAGAAGATTGATGCTGAGCATCAGATCGATGACACCATCATCACCAGAGCAGTACGTTCTGCACACGACATGTACGGTGCGGATATCGACACTCTGCTGTTTGGTGACGATGCCTATGATGCCTACGAACGGTTCATGAAGTCCTCTGCTTCCCATGTGAATCTGGTGGAAAAGAGAGAATTCGTCGGCGGTGCATCCGGCTACTCCATCATTGTGGGCAACCGCAAGATCGATGTTGTAAACGCGCGTCACGTACCCAAGGGCAAGATCTGGGGCGCGGATTCCTCTCTGTTCGAATTCCGTGACACCGGCTGGGATTTCGCAGACTATCAGGGTTCTCCCTTCGTTCTGAAGGCAGGCACATCCGAATACCGTGGTCTGCTGGCCAACTACATGGAACTGATCTGCAAGAACCCCGGTGCTGCATTCGAAATCGACAATGCAGGCGAACAGGCGTAAGGCAGATACATAAACCCACAGACTGGGGGGCTGGGAATATTCTCCCGCCTCCCTGTTTCTGTTTCAGGAGGAGTATATGTACGTAAAAGATATATTTGAGGCTGTACAGGTGGACACTCCCTGTTCCCAGCCGAAATTCCTGTCCTATCTGCATATCACGGTGCAGTTTCTCATTTCCAAGTACGGCGAGAAATATGTTGTAGGCAAATCCAGATATATAAAGCCTGTGTCTCTGGATGCGGACATTGCGGTGGACGATGCGTATTTTACGGCCATTGCAGACAACATTGCCTACATGGTATCCGGCAATGAAGACCGCAAGGTGGATTTTGTGGAAGAAGCCGACAATGCCTATCGGTATGTATGGCGCAGGGAACACGGAAAGGGCCATTTTCTGGCGCGGGGGTATTACGATGTATGATTGCGGTATCACAGCGAAAGCATTCATTGCGACAGTACAGGGGGAAGCGGACATCTCGCTGCAGATCCCACAGGAATCATGGCTGCGGTGGATCAACACGGTGGAACAGTTCCTGTATGCGGAGATCCTGGAAGAATATGTCCGGGTCGGCATGCCATTCGAAAAAACGGAAATTCCGTTCTCTGAAATCGGAAACGGGGTATCCTTCGACGATATTGTCAGCGTCTATGGGGATGATGTTGAGCTGGACAGGGCGGGAGTGATTGCCGGTTCCGTGCTCACCGACAGGCCCATGTACTGGACGGATTACAGTGGGAATCTGGTGCTGAACACGCCTGACATGCCTGCCTACCTGACGGTCATTTACCGGCTGCGTCCCTCTCTCAAAGTGACGGGGGACGAAATGATTGCTCTGCCTGTGGAATGGCTGGACATGCTGGCTGCCCGGATGCGCTCTGAGGCATACAAGATTGCCAATGAAGACGGAATTTCCGGCAAATGGATGCAGGACTACAACATGCAGCTGGAATCTTTCAAAATCTGGGCGTCGAAGAGGAATTACAGATATGGCGAATAAAGAATTTTCTTATGGGAACATGTCTGTTCCGTCCGGGGAATCCCGCTACAGTCTGATGCGCTGGGGATGGCGGGGGCTTAACCGGACGCGGCTGATTGACACCGGAAGCATCACAGACTGTGACGGTGTGAACATAAATCCGCCTTTTGTGGATGCGGCCAGTGCCCTCTCCCGGTATGCTTCCTATGCCGAACCGGTTGGGGTATACGGGTTTGACGATTTTCTGCTGGTGCTGTACCGTTCCGGCGGAAAGATCATGGCGGATGTACTGAGAGAGGGAACGAAATACACAGGTGTTATCGGCACGGCAAAAGGCACGGCGGATGATTTTGTCCATCGTTCCGTGGTACAGTTCAATGTGGCGGAAAACACGGAGAACATTGTGGCATCCACGTTCCGCCGCAAGCTGCTGATCTACCCGGACAGGGTATCCATGGATTTTGCGGTGCAGGCAAACGGATTCACGGCGGCCTCTCTTGGAGATGCCCATCCGTCCATCCGGTATGCGACGGTATACGGTTCCCGTGTATTCGGGGTGGATGAGAATCTGGTATATGCGTCCGGGTTCAATGATTATGCCAACTGGGATCTGGATACGGCGGAAGAGACCAGTTCTGCCAATGCGTGGGTATCCATGAGCCAGTCCAATGCCAAGGCGGACGGGGAATTCACGGGGATCTGGACGTATGACAATCATGTGGTTCTGTTCAAAAAGGATTTCACGCAGATGGTATACAATGACGAAAATCCCTTCCGCATTGTGGACATTACCGCCTACGGTGCGTCCGGGCCCAGAGCCATTACGGAAACGGAGGGTACGCTGTATTTCGCTTCTGCGGACAGTGTATACGCATTTACGGGCGGCATGCCGAAATCTGTGGGGGACGAGCTGGGTTCTGTGGACTTTACCGGAGCCTGCATGGGGTCTTTCCGGGACAGCACCTATATCTGTGCCGGTGACATTCTGTACCGTTTCCGGGACGGTGTGTGGTCGCAGAGAGTGCTGGAGGAACCCATTCTGCAGTTTGCTTCCTGTGAAACCGGGCTTTATGGCATGGTTTCCGATGGGATCCTTCTGGTGGATGACGGTTCGGATGACACGCTTGGAGAGGGCGGTACATACGGTGACTGGTGGTTTGAAACGGATTTCATGGCGGCAGGCCGTCTGGATGTACGCAGGGTCAAGAAGATCACGGTGCTTTGTCAGATTGCATCCGGGGCAGGGGTGGAGGCATACATTCTCCGTGACGGGGAACGGTTTGATCCTTCTTCCTCTCGGAAGGTATTGTCCTCGCGCGGTCATGGCTGGGTAACGCTCTGTGCTCTTGTGCGCGGTATGAGTGCGGATATGCATCGGGTGCGGTTTGTAGGCCATGGCCGGGTGCGGATTCACGCCATGGAACTGGCTATTTCCTGGGGGGGTGACATCTATAAAGAACGATAAGTACGGCAGCATGTATGTCCCGTCTGCCGGGAAGACACCCAAAGAGGGAAAAAAACCTGCCGGGGACAATGCGCTGGATGCCATCCGCAAAGATCTGGAACGGCTGAAAGATGAGTCCATCAAGAAAAACAGAGACAATCGGGATGCGCTGTACAATATTGATATGCGGAACATGTCCGAGTCCATGAAGCGGCTGTTTGCCAAAATGGGGAAGGCTGTGGCGTCGGTGGAAACTCTGGCGACGGATGTTGAGGCGGCGGTGAACATTGTGGCGCAGTATGGAGAAAACCTTGCTGCAGTACAGCTCAAGGCCGACCAGAATTCTGCGTCCATCAACAGCATTGTCAAGTGGAAGAGCGAAGTGGATTCCTCCATCCAGTCCACGGCGCAGATTCAGCAGACGGTAAGGCAAAACGAGGCCAGAATCGGTCTGCTTGTGAACGCATCGGGAGACGGACTGACATCCAGTGGTGCCGGGATCATTGCGCAGGCCATTGCCGGAGAGGATTCCCTGATACAGCTGATAGCAGACAAGGTGGAGATTCAGGGAACGGCGGAATTTGTGACACGGGATGAGCTGGCGGACAACAGCGGATCCACAACAATTTCCGGGAACCACATCAGCGTACTGCTGAGCGGCAACAATGATTCTGTGGACACGGTATCCAATGCCGGTCTGTCATTTACGCATGCTGTCCGGATGTATGAGGACGAGATGGGCAGGATCCAGACAGTCATCAGCGGATCAGACAGCAATGTTTCCACCAAATACAAGCTGGTCATGGAGACAAAACCTATCCGTGACAGGAATGGGAATGAATCGATATACCCGGCTATCAAACTTAATGCCGCTGGCAGACTTTCTCTGGAATCATCCGGAGAGGCGGTCTATGTGAGTTCTCTTGGCGGGTATTGTCTTCTGGATGCGACAAGCAACACCAGAATCCGGGCGAATACAACGTATGAAAGTGCCAATATTCTGGATACGGCTGCATCCAACGACTATGTATTTGCGTCCGATGGCATCTATTACAACGGAAGAAAGATTGTATCCACTTGAATTCCATAGAAACTCTGACGGAGGCATTATGAAAGAGGATATTTTACGCTGTATTCTGGAAAGTCTTTCCCTGCTGGAGGAAATTCCGGTGACGGGGACATCTGACTGTTACAGAAAAGTACAGATCCATGACAGGCTGGCGGCGGTGCACAATGCTCTGACTGTTCTGGAACTGATCGAAAAGAAGGAGGAATCCGATGGAGACGATAAAGCTGAACATCACGAAGGATAAGGTTTCCCCGGACATACTGGAGGTTGGCACAAAAGGCTCTGTGGGAATCAATTTCCTGGAGCCGTCCTTCTCC
>JAZSCY010000086.1:0-3827 GCA_045530875.1 Eubacteriales bacterium | reverse complement strand
ACTCGGGCGTAGCCCAAGCATGGCGTTTCTTTTTGATAGCTTTTTCTTTGCGCTTTGGCCCCAAAGAAAAAGCGGAGAACGATTTCAGCCATGTAAAATGGCGAGAGGATAACGCAGACCCTTTTTGCAAAAAGGGTCCGCACCCCCAAAAACCTTGAAAAAAAGGATTATATATAAAAGTTTTCGTCCACCTTTTTCAAAAGGTGGTGGGTCAAGGGCAACGCCCTTGTATCGGCATTTCTTTTTGTTAGCTTTTTCTTTGTGCCTGTGGTCCCAAAGAAAAAGCGAAGAACGGTTTTGCTATATAAAATGGCGAGAGGATAACGCGCACCCCCAAAAACCTTAAATAAGGATACAGTCACCATCTTTTTATTGTTTCACGTGAAACAATGATGCCGCCGGAATAGCAAAACCATAATGTTTCACGTGAAACATTTTCAGATAGCACGAATAACCCCCACCACCTCCCCCAAAAAGGTGGACGAAAACTATAAATTATGTGCGAATCGCCACAATTTACATTCTTGCCTTGATTTCCCGCCGGAATAATGCTATACTATATCCATAAAATCGGAGGGGGATCCTATGATACATACGGTTGTAATTGCGTTTGCCAATCAGAAAGGCGGTGTGGGTAAAACTACCTCCGCTGTCAATGTGGCCGCATCCATCGCGGCTTTGGGCAAAAAAACTCTCTTGATCGATACCGATCCCCAGGGTAATGCCACCAGCGGCGTGGGAATCTCCCGCAAAAACCTGAAAAAATCCCTGTACGGCGTTCTGACGGGCGAATATCCCGCGGCGGAGGCGATTTTGGAGACGAAATACGCCAATCTGTCCGTTTTGCCCACCACCATCGATCTGGCGGGCGCGGAATTCGATCTCATCACCCGGGATAAGCATTACGCGGTGATGAAGGAAGCCATCGATCCTTTGCGGGGCGTGTACGACGTGATCGTCATCGACTGCCCGCCGTCCCTCGGCCTGCTGACCGTCAATGCGCTTTCCGCCGCCGACGGCGTGGTGATCCCCATGCAGTGCGAATATTATTCGCTGGAGGGACTTTCCCAGCTGACCATGACGGTGCGCCGGGTGAAAAATCAGTTCAATCCGTCCCTGAATATCCTGGGAATCCTCATCACCATGTACGACGGACGGCTGAATCTCAGCGCCCAGGTGCTCCACGAGTTGAAAAAATACTACGCGGACAAGCTTTTCCGCACCATGATCCCCCGGAACGTAAAACTTTCGGAGGCGCCCAGTTTTGGCGCGCCGGTGTATTATCACGATAAATACTCCCGGGGCAGCCTGGCGTATGTTGATGTGGCAAAAGAGCTGCTGGACAGAATTTTCTGAGAAACGGTAGGAGAAAGGGAAGAGAATGGCGAAAAAAATGAGCTTGGGCCGGGGCTTGGACAGCATCTTCGGCGAAAATGAGATAGAAAACAAGGAAAATCAGGTGCAAAAAATCCGCATCGGCATGATTGAGCCCAAGGCGGATCAGCCCCGACAGCATTTTGATAACGAGGCGCTGTCCCAGTTGGCGGATTCTATTGCGATCCATGGCGTGCTGCAGCCGATTCTGGTGCGGCCCTCCACTCAGCCCGGATTTTATCAGATCATCGCCGGTGAGCGGCGGTGGCGTGCCTCCAAACTGGCGGGACTGTCCGAAATTCCCGTGCTGGTGGTGGATGCGGACGAATTGCAGACTGCCCAGTACGCGCTGATTGAGAATCTCCAGAGAGAGGATCTGGATCCCTTTGAGGAAGCGGTAGCTTATGAGCGACTGATAAGAGAGTTCGGATTGACCCAGGAGGAAGTGGCAGGGAAGTTGGGCAAGAGCCGCAGTGCTTTGGCCAATGCCCTCCGTCTTTTGGATCTGCCCGAGGATGTGGCCGCGTTCCTTCGTTCCAAGGAGCTGAGTGCCGGTCACTGCCGTGCGCTTTTGGGATTAAAGGATAAAGAACAGATGTTCGCCATGGCCCAAAAGGCGGTAGCGCGGAATCTTTCCGTGAGAGAAGTGGAAAATATGGTAAAAGCGGCCAATCGCGCCCTTCGCACGGAAGTGATCACGGATACGGACGTGGGCGTGCAGGTGGATTATACGGCCGAGTTGGAAAAGCGGGCCACCACTCTCAGCGGCCATCGGATCAAAATCCAGAGTGGCAAGCGGAAGAAGATCGTTTTGGTGGAATACCAGAACGAGGAGGATCTGGAAGAATTGCTGATCAAGCTGTGCGGCAGTGAGATCGTGGAAGGATAAGGATTGCATATGACTTGGTACACCGTTTTGGGTACATCTCTTGCGGATCAGATCGGGTACAATAACCCCATTCTGCATCTGGAATCCCTGGTGTGGTGCGCGGCCGGCGGTCTTTTGATCGGCATGCTGCTCTCCTATTTTGCCAGACGGGACGCCGCCGCTTTCATTGACGTGCTGGCCCGGCAGGGAATTGATTCCCCCGAAAAAGCTATCACCCTGGAGGAGGCGGGATTTTGGAAAAACATCCCCCTGAAAATGGCATTGCGCACGGGAAAACCTCTGCGCCGCCTGTTGGGGTGCGCCAATGAGGATACCTTTTCTGTGAAAAAGCACGGTCCCATCCGCCGATTCTTCACCGGCGAGGCGGAGCACGTGCAGACGGACTTGAAAACTGCCCGCTTTTATCTGAGCGAGGAGAACAAATACCGGGCGCAGACCCGATACGATACGAAGGGTGTGACTCCCTTGCATCTGCTGCTTTCCGCTGCGCTGCTGATTGCGGCGGCGGCGGTGATTCTGTATGCGGCACCCAAACTGGTGGATCTGTTGGATGCGTTCCTTTCCACCGTGGAATCCTGAGGAGGACGGCTATGAATCCTATTCGGCACAGACGGCATCGCAGTACCGCGTCGATTCTTCTGAGCATTACCGCCATCGCGGCGGCGGTGCTGATCGTGGCGGCAGTGCTGGTGTATTTTGCGGGCATCCGCTACATCCGTTACAATTATGAGGACGGATACATCAAATATTTCGGTCGGGTCAATGAGAACGGCGATCCCATCTCCGGTACGCTGGTGTACGAATCCGGCGTGCGGGCGAAGGTGAATCTGGAAAAATCGGAGATCGTCTACTCCAACGGCGATCTGTACGACGGTCCACTGAAGGATCTGCGCCGCCACGGCGAGGGCAAGTTGATCTACGCCGGCGGGGATGTGTATGAGGGATCGTTCTTTGAGGATAAGATCGATGGATACGGCGTATACACCTACGCCTGCGGCGATATTTACGAGGGCGAATTCAAAAACGGCATGCTTCACGGAAATGGCAAATACACCTGGGTGAACGGAAGCGTGTATGAAGGATCCTTCAGCGAAGGGAAGAAGAACGGATCGGGCGTGTTCACCTGGCATTACGGCGACCGGTACGAAGGGGAATACCGCCTGGATCGGAAAGAGGGACACGGCGTGTATACCTGGAAAAACGGGGACGTGTACGACGGGGAATACGAAGCCGACGTCCGCCATGGCCAGGGCAAATATACCTGGGCCAACGGGGAAAAGTACGAGGGCACTTTTAAGAACAACGTGATGTGGGGTGAGGGAACGTATACCTGGCCCTCCGGACGTGTGTATAAAGGATATTTTGAAAACGGCGTGATCGTCCGCGTGAAGGGCGAGGGCGAAACAGAATAAAAATGCGGGATTGGGAAACCAATCCCGTTTTTTTGTGGAGGAAGGAACACACCCCCAAAAAACCTTTGAAAAAGGGGAGGGGATAGGAATATCTTTTATCCCGTAGGGGCGGATTCCATATCCGCCCGTTACGTACTTTGGATCACTTTTGG
>JAZSCY010000002.1:0-5617 GCA_045530875.1 Eubacteriales bacterium | reverse complement strand
AAAGCAAGGACTCGAAGGGCGCGAGTAAGGAAGGCGTCCGGGGGACGGTTTCCCCGCGCCCCCGCTCCGACCGCAGTCGGGCGAGTCCTTGCGCCCCTGCCAAAAACAATAGGGATGGCATTTGCCATCCCTATTGTTTTTTTGTTTTTGTTGGAAAAGCAAGGACTCGAAGGGCGCGAGTAAGGAAAGCGTCCGGGGGACGGTTTCCCGCGCCACCGCTCCGACCGCAGTCGGGCGAGTCCTTGCGCCCCTGCCAAAACAAAAGGGATGGCATTTGCCATCCCTTTTGTTTTTTGTTTACGTTGGAAAAGCAAGGACTCGAAGGGCGCGTGTAAGGAAAGCGTCCGGGGGACGGTTTCCCCGCGCCACCGCTCCGACCGCAGTCGGGCGAGTCCTTGCGCCCCTGCCAAAACAATAGGGATGGCATTTGCCATCCCCATTGTTTTTGGCAGGGGCGCAAGGACTCGAACCCTGGACATGCAGTTTTGGAGACTGCCGTTCTACCAACTGAACTACACCCCTATGCACGAGTAGTATTATAACACACTGCTTTGGTAAATGCAAGTGTTTTTTTGATTTTTATACATTCTTTTTTTCACGCGCCACTTCGGTCTATGATGAAAACAAAAAGCCCGTCGGAGCATGACGGGCATATCTGTTATCAGTTCATACCGTTATACAGCTTAGTGAAACGGCTCTTCTTGTGAGCTGCAGCGTTCTTATGGATGATACCATGGCCAACTGCCTGATCAACCTTCTTAACTGCCAGCTTGTAAGCAGCCTCAGCTTCGGTCTTGTTACCTGCCTGAACCGCTGCAAGGAACTTCTTGATCGCGGTGCGGAGCTGACTCTTGAAAATCTGATTCTGGAGCGTTTTGGTTGCGATAACCTTAACACGCTTTTTTGCACTCTTAATATTCGGCAAAACATTCACCCCTTTCCTTTATTCATCCGTGATCCTCGAACACGCCCATCTGAGAGGGGATGTGCGCATCCTTTCATACAGTTCTGTATTATACCACTCTTTATTCCCTTTTGCAATAGTTTTTTTGAAAAAAATTCAACATTTTTGCAATTATTTTTCCTTATTCGCCGGCTTAATTTTTTGCAATTTACCATCAAAAAACTTGCAATTCTCATTATAATATGATATACTATTATGTATTCTTGTGCTTTATCAGCACTGTGCAATTACTATCCTGCATTCCCGGAGGCAATCATCATGAAATATTTTGTTTTGATCCCGGACGGTATGGCTGACCGCCCGATTCCCCAACTGAACGGCAAGACCCCTATGGAAGCGGCTAACAAACCAAGCATGGACCGTCTGGTAAAGATGTCGACTGCAGGCACGGCCATGAATGTGCCCGCCCATATGGTACCGGAAAGCGACACGGCAAATCTGGCCATTCTTTCCTACGACCCTGCTGTTTATTCCCGCGGCCGATCCCCTCTGGAGGCGGTCAGCATGGGAATCGAACTGGAGAGCGATGATACGGCCATCCGCTGCAACGTGGTTACCCTTTCCGATGACGATCTTCCCTATGAAGAAAAGACCATGGTGGATCACAGCGCCGACGAGATCACAACAGAAGAAGCTGACCAGCTTGTCCAGGCGCTGAATGAAGCGCTGCCCATGGAGGGACGCCTTCTGCACACCGGCATCAGTTACCGTCACTGCCTTGTGTGGAAAAATGCAGATTCCAAATACAATTTTGAGCGTCCGCACGATATTATCGGACGCAAGATCAAAGACTATCTCCCCAAAGAGGACAATGGCGGAAGCGCTTTTCTTGAATTTATGAAAAAAGGCTATGAGGTTCTTAATCATCACCCGGTGAATGAAGAACGCCGCCGCCGTGGTTTGCGTCCTGCCAACTCGCCTTGGCTGTGGAGCCCCGGAACAAAGCCGGCCCTTCCCTCTTTCAAGGAGAAATGGGGTATCAACGGCGCTATCATTTCCGCAGTGGATCTGATCAAAGGTATTGGACTTTGTGCGGATATGGAAGTCATTTCTGTGGACGGCGCGACCGGAAACTATGCCACCAACTACAAGGGCAAGGCGGATGCGGCCATCGATGCTTTCCGGCGCGGAAACGATCTGGTATACGTTCACGTAGAGGCACCGGATGAATGCGGTCATCGCGGCGAATGGGATGTAAAGGTGAAAGCGATCGAGAAGATCGATTCTCTCATTCTCACCCCTGTCTTTGATTATCTGACACAGACCGGTGAGGATTTCAAGGTACTCGTTCTGCCCGATCATCCTACCCCGGTAGAAATCCGCACCCACTCCCATGAGGCGGTTCCTTTCTTCCTGTACGATTCCCGCAAGGAAGAAAACGGCCCTGCCTCCTTCAGCGAGGAAAACTGCGCCGCCATGCATAACCACATCAGCGATGGCAGTACACTCTTCGACAGAATGATTGAAAAATAAGAAAGCGGTACAAATCATGGATTTGGATAACAATATGCAAACACCTGTACCGGAAGAAGGTCAGGAAAAACCTGCCACTGCGCCCCAGGCGCCCAGGACACCCAAAGAGCGCGTGCTAAAAGCAGCAAAAGATATATTTGAGGTTGTTGAGATGTTCACGGTATGTGCGTCCGTGATCATGATTCTCTTCTCCTTTTTTGTCCATCCCACAGTTGTGGAAGGGGAATCCATGGAGAACACCCTGCTCGGCGGAGATTATCTGCTTGTATCCGATATTGCTTATACGCCGCAGGCCGGTGATATCGTTGTGGTACACAATGTGGGACTGCGTCACTACAACAAGCCGATCGTGAAACGCGTGATCGCTACGGCCGGCCAGACGGTGGATATCGATTTCTCCACCTGGACGCTTACCGTGGACGGCGTGGTCATCGATGAGCCGTATATCAAATTGACTACGGATCAGCAGATCACCTCCGACTGGACATATCCCATGCAAATTCCGGAGGGACATATTTTCGTTATGGGTGACAACCGGAATCATTCCGCAGACAGCCGCTGCCGGGATATCGGTCTGATCGATGAGCGGTGCGTGGTAGGAAAGGCTTTTGTCCGCGTGTTCCCGCTCAGCCGCTTTACTGTCTTTGACTGACAATAACAAACAACTACTTGGTAAGGAGATCGTCGTATGCCCTCACAGACCATCCAATGGTTCCCCGGTCATATGGCCAAAACCCGCCGTCTGATCAGTGAGAATCTGAAGCTTGTGGATATTGTTCTGGAATTGCGGGATGCCCGAATTCCGATCAGCTCCAAAAACCCGGAGATTCTTTCCCTGACCGCGGGAAAACCTGTTTTGACCCTGTTTAATAAATCCTCTCTGGCGGATCCTGCCGCTACGGCAAAATTCATGGAATTGTGCCGCAGTGAGGGAGGAAACGCGCTGGCCATCGACTGTGTCAGCGGTGACGGGCTCAAGAATATCGCTCCCGTCGTTCGCCGGATTTTGAAGGACACCGTACAGAAATACGAGTCCAAAGGAATGCACGGCCGCTCTCTGAAAGCCATGATCGTCGGCATTCCCAACGTGGGAAAATCCTCTCTTGTGAACCGTATGTGCGGCTCCAAAAAGGCGAAGGTGGAAAACCGACCCGGCATTACGATGAACAAGCAGTGGGTGACCACTTCCTACGGGATCGATCTTTTGGATATGCCAGGCGTACTGTGGCCGAAATTTGACGATACGGTGATCGGTGAAAATCTGGCCGCCACCGGGGCGATCAAAGACGCTATTCTGGATACGGAATCTCTGGCAGGCGTACTGTGCTCGCGGCTTGTACGCATCGCGCCGGAGCTGTTCTGCACACGGTACAAGCTGGGAGATCCTGCGCCCCTTCTGGACAAAAAGCCGTATGAGCTACTGGAACTGGTTGGAAGAAAACGCGGTTTCCTGATCTCCGGCGGTGAGGTGGATACCGAGCGTGCCGCCAACATTCTGCTGGAAGAATTCCGCGGCGGAAAAATCGGACGGATTACGCTGGATGTTCCGCCCGCAGCCGATGAGGTGAGCCATGCCGACACTTGAATTTGACAGACAGTTTTTGAGTGATTCCTGCCGTGTAATTGCCGGAACGGATGAAGCCGGCCGAGGACCTCTTGCCGGTCCCGTTGTAGCGGCAGCCTGTATTCTCCCCGTGGATTTTCTGCCGCCCGGACTGGATGATTCCAAAAAGCTGAGCGAAAAGAAACGCGAGGCACTTTTCGATATTATTTGTGAATCCGCAATCTCCTACTGCATTGCATCCGCAAGTCAGGAGGAAATCGATCAATATAATATTCTGGAAGCCTCTTTGCTTGCCATGCGCCGCGCTATTGCGGGACTTTCTGTACAGCCGGATCTCGTTTTGGTGGACGGATGTATCGACCGCGGATTCACCATGCCCGCAAAGGCCATCGTGTCGGGAGACGCATTGTCCCCCTCCATTGCCGCCGCATCCATTTTGGCAAAGGTTACCCGTGACCGGATGTGCATCGATATGGATGCGCAGTATCCTCAGTACGGCTTTGCCAAGCACAAGGGATATCCTACTACTGCCCATAAATTGGCTGTCTTTGAATACGGCCCCTGCCCTTATCACAGACGCTCTTTCCTCAGTTTTCTGGAGAAGGATCACGATAAACTGACAGTTGCACTGGCAAAGAAACGGGCAGCGGAATCATGAGCACCAAAACCCTTGGAAACATGGGGGAGGAATCCGCTGCGTTGTATCTGGAGAAAAACGGTTACACAATTCTTGCAAGAAATCTGCATATCGGCCATCTGGAGATCGATATTATCGCAAAGAACGACACGCATCTTGTGTTTGCTGAGGTGAAAACACGCCGGGCATATCCCGGAGTTGCCACAAAATACGGTCGACCTGCCGATGCGGTGAACACAAAAAAGCAGACGCATCTTATGAATGCCGTCCGACAGTACCTATACGCGCATCGGAGCGAATACGAGGAATTGATCCCGAATATCGATGTGATGGAAGTGTATGTGGATCCGGCCTCCGAGGTTTACCGGGTTCTGGAGATACGTCACTTCAAAAATGCCGTAAACGGTATGAGAGGAGCATCTGCCCGATGAAGTTATTCGATCTTCACTGCGATACACCCTATGAAATCTACCACAGGCGCGCCTCCCTGCAGAAAAATGATCTGCACATTTCACTGGATAAAACTGCCGCCTATTCCGCCTACATTCAGTCGGCCGCCATCTGGAGCGACTGCCGCCTGAGCAACAGCGAGGCCTGGGACGCCTACCTGGCAATCCATGAGCATTTTATAAAAGAGATATCATCGAATCCCGATGTGATTCTTGCAAGGAATGCGGGCGATCTTACCCGTGCCACTGACACCGGCAAGAGGTGCTTTATACAGGCAGTAGAGGACGCGCGGATTCTGGACGGCGATCTGTCACGGCTGGATCGACTTCGCGAGGACGGTATACGCCTGCTCACGTTGTGTTGGGCGGGTGAGAGCTGTATCGGCGGCTCCCATGACACCTCACTGCCCCTGAGTGATTTTGGAGCCGATGTGGTCCGGCGCTGCTTTGAATACAGAATCACACCGGATGTATCCCACGCATCCCGTGCTGTGACGGCAGATGTATTGAAACTGGCAAAAGAATACGGC
>JAZSCY010000136.1:0-3348 GCA_045530875.1 Eubacteriales bacterium | reverse complement strand
CGTCATGATGCAGGACAATCCGGATCTGGCCTTTGCGGTTCCCGCAGAGGGCACCAATCTGTTTGTGGATGCCATGTGCATCCCCGCCGATTCCAAGAACAAGGAGGCGGCCGAGTTGTTTATCAACTTCATGTGCGAAACGCTGGTTGCCCTGAAAAATGCGGAATACGTGGGATATGCTACCCCCCATGCCGAGGCATTCACCTATCTGGATGAGGAAATGCAGACCTCCGTCACCTATCCCAGCGCTGAGGTTATGGAGGCCGCCGAGGCGTTCATTGCCCTGCCCTCCTCCACCACTTCCCTGCTGGACGGGTTGTGGACGGACATTCTCAGCACAGGTGCCGCCAGTCCCTGGATGACACCCGTATTCATGGGAATCTGCATCGCCTTGACCATCGGCATCAACGCCTTCAAACGACAGAAGAAAAAGAGAACTTCCTTTTAACGAAAAAGACTGCTTACCGCAAGGTAGGCAGTCTTTTTTTTCGAATAAATCACAAAAACGACCGATGGCATGCAAGCGGTTTAAATGCTTCGCCGCCCCCGCGATAACGGATATACGGTGTATTTCGCCATCTGGGTAAGTGTATATCTGATCGTAAAGGCCACCAGCCGGCAGCTGAATGGGAAACTGAAATAAAAAAGACCGCTGCATTTATAGCGGCAGTCTTCTTTGGGAAAACAAAAGAACAGGTCAAAACCTGTCCTTTTTCGTATGGGGTGAGTGATGGGAGTCGAACCCACGACCTTCAGGGCCACAACCTGACGCTCTAACCAACTGAGCTACACCCACCGTATGGCGTACCTTGGGGGACTCGAACCCTCGACCTACTGCTTAGAAGGCAGTTGCTCTATCCAGCTGAGCTAAAGGTACAAAAGGAAGATCCTAATCCCTCTCGGATAGGATGGAGCGGGTGATGGGAATCGAACCCACATGGCCAGCTTGGAAGGCTGGAGTTCTACCACTGAACTACACCCGCATCGGCGTTTTCAATGTCGCCCAAATATAATATCACATATGCCATCGTTTGTCAAGCACTTTTTGCGATTTTTTCACTTTTCCTCCCACTCGATCCTCCATCCGCCGCAAAAACGATTTTTGTTGTTTTTTAATTTACAGAATGTTTATTGTAATTTCGGCAGATTTTTAATAGGATATTATATATACAAGTACGGAATGCGTGGTGAGAGATGCCCATGTTCGGCTATATCCGGCCCCTGGTCGACGAGATGAAAGTGCGGGAAAATGAGATGTACCGCGCCATATACTGCGGACTGTGCCGTGCCATGGGACATCACACAGGCTGTGCTTCCCGGATGACGCTCAGCTACGATTTTGTCTTCCTCAGCGTCTTCCGTGCCGCCATCACCGGGGAGAAATTCACTCCCCATCCCCACCGATGCATGATGCATCCCGTCAAGCGTCGGCAAATGGCGGAGGATAACGAAACCTTTGCCTTTTGCGCCCGTGCCGCCGCCTATCTGACCTATGCCAAGCTGGAGGACGATCTGACGGATGAGCGGGGTGGACGCCGAATAGCGGCAAAATCGCTGATTCCCGCCGCCCGGGATATGCGAAAAAAGGCAGGCGAAATTCCCGAATTGCGGGACAGCATCTCCACCCATCTGAAAGCCTTGCAGGCGCTGGAAAAAGCGGAATCCGATTCCATCGACGAGACCGCCGAATGCTTTGGGGGACTACTGGCGGACATCTTCTCCCACGGTCTGACCGGCACCGACGCACGCATCGCCCGTGAGGTGGGCCGTGCCGTCGGCCGATTCATTTATGTGATCGATGCGGCGGACGATGCCCCGGAGGACGGAGAGAAACACCGCTACAATCCCATTCTCCGCCGCTACGGAGCGGATATTCTTACGAAGCGGGAAATCACCCTCCGGGATGGAACGAAGAAAACGGCAACCCGCATAAACGAAGCCACCGCGCAGGATATATACATCGCTGCGCTGCATGATCTCGGCCGGCTTTCCGCCGCCGTAGAGCTGATGGATTTCTCCCGCACCCAATGCGAAGTAGAAGGAATTCTGAAAAACACGGTATACCTGGGTATGCCCACCGAACTTCGCCGGGTCCTCGCCATCGGGGACACGGTATAACGGAAAGGATGCCTCCGGCAAAAGACGTATATGAAAGATCCGTACATGATCCTCGGCGTGCCCCGAGATGCCTCCGACGAGGAGATCAAAAAAGCCTATCGGGCACTGGCAAGAAAGTATCATCCCGACAATTATGCGGGCAGTGATCTGGCTGATGTGGCCGAGGAAAAAATGAAAGAAATCAACGAAGCCTACGACCTGATCGGGAAGATGCGTGCCAGCGGCGGAAGCACCTCCTTCGGCGGCGCGGGTGAAGGCTCCTCCGGCAGCGGAAGCTATGCCGAAGTACGGCGCCGCATCAATGAAGGCCGTTTCTCCGACGCGGAGATTATTCTGGACGCCGTTCCCGTTTCCCAGAGAGGAGCGGAGTGGAATTTCCTGAAGGGCTGCGTGATGATGCAGCGGGGATACTATTTCGATGCGCAAAAGTACATTGAGACCGCCTGCTATCTGGACCCCACCAATATGGAATACCGGCAGGTGAAGCAGCGTATGCGCTCCACTGCCTCCTCCTATGACAGTCCCTACCGCACCTCCTCCTACGGAAGTGCTTGCTCCGGCACCGACCTGTGCACTTCTCTGATCTGCGCCAACTGCCTTTGCGAATGCTGCGGCGGCGATCTGATCCGCTGCTGCTGAGGTGAGTATATGAAAAAGAACTCCTCCAAGCAGACCAAGCGCATTGCCACTTGCGGAATTTTGTGCGCCCTCGGCGTGATCTGCCTGTCTGTGGGATCGCTCATTGAGGTGATGGATCTGAGCATGATCATGATCGCCTCCTTCTGCATCGTTTTTGCCGTGATCGAGATGGGCAACCGCTGGGCATGGCTAATCTGGGCGGTAACCGCCGTTTTATCCCTGCTTCTTCTGCCGAACAAGCTGGCCGCCGTGTTCTATCTGATGGGCGGCATGTATCCCATCGCCAAGGCCGCCTTTGAAAAACTGCATCCGGCGATTTCCTGGATTCTGAAATTCTCTGCCTTCAACACCACGCAGCTGCTCTACCTTCTGATCGCGCAAAAAATCTTCGGCATGACCGGCGCGGATTACAGTTTTGCCGCCGGACCGCTTTTGCTCGGCAATCTTGTGTTTTTTGTATACGATATTACTCTGACGGTGTTCATCACCTTCTATCTGGTGAAATTGCGCCGCCGCCTGAAAATCAAAAGTCTGAGGGACTGACATACTCTCATGGCCTGCTGCACGAAAATGCGGCAGGCCTTGTATTTT
>JAZSCY010000163.1:0-1695 GCA_045530875.1 Eubacteriales bacterium | reverse complement strand
CCACTATGTAAACGGAAAACTCACCTCCGTGCTTCGCCGTGGCAAACATGCTTTTTGGTCCACAGTAGATCGCCATGAATTCAAAATTGTGGACATTTCCCACCCCGAGGTGGACGAATCCGTTCCCACGTACATTTTTTCAAAAATCCCCGCCATGTACTATGTCAAGGTGGAGGTTGCAGAATATCAGAAAGCAAGACTGTATTTTGACCAGAAGTTTGAACGCATTTTGGATGCGGGCACCTATTATTTCTGGAGGAACTTCACCAAAGTGGACGTGGAGTTTGTGGATACCCGTTTGACCCAAATGGATATTACCGGCCAGGAGATCCTGACGGCGGACAAAGTTTCTCTTCGCATCAATTTTGTCTGCAACTACCGCGTCACCGACTACGTGAAGATTCTGACGGAAATCGATGATTTTGAGGAACAAATGCACGTGGCGGCACAGCTTGCGTTGCGTGAGTACGTGGGCAAATACAAGCTGGATGAAATCCTTGAAAACAAGGATCAGATGTCCGAGTTTGTATTTGGCAAGCTGAAAGCCAGGGAGAAAGATCTGTTTGTGGAAATCACCGATGCAGGTGTCAAGGATATTATCCTTCCCGGCGAGATCCGCGAGATTATGAACACCGTCCTGGTAGCCGAAAAGCGCGCACAGGCCAATGTCATCACTCGCCGTGAGGAGGTTGCCTCCACCCGTTCCTTGCTGAATACTGCAAAGCTGATGGACGAGAACCAGACCCTTTACAAGCTGAAGGAGCTGGAGTATGTGGAGCGCATTTGCGAGAATGTTGGCAACATTTCCTTAAATGGCAACGGCAACATCCTCTCCCAGATCACAACGATTCTCGGTGCAAAATAAGGAGGGGAATGCTATGTTTATACAGGATTTTGAGAAAAACTGGATGTCCAGCTTTGCAAATGGCATTGATAAAAAGGACATACAGAAATACGTTGTTTCGACAGGGAATTATATCTGGCACATCTTTTCGTGGAAACTTTTGCCCCAAGGAAGCTATCTTGTAGGGGATGCCGCTCGCAAGGCGTATAACAATCTCTCAAAACAGCAAAGAGAGTGTGCATTATATATTGAGCCTTTTGGTGACGAGAAGTCTTTTTCCTTGTCCTACCGGGATTCCGTAGCCGAGAAGCTCGATGACTATACGGAGATATATGTAGCGGCGGCTGATTTTTCTTGGACATATATAAAAACACATGAAGGCGATTATTGCGGTCCGTATTTTTACAGCAAAGAAAAGTAATTGCTTCATAACTACAGCGCAACGACCTAGGAAAGGAGCACGATATGATAGAGATTATTGGAAACTTTAATACCGCCCGTGTGTTTGCGACCACCCTTGAAGATGGCGCACGAGAGCAAATCAAGACGGTATGTGATACCGAGGCCTTCGCCTCTTCAAAGATCAGAGTTATGCCCGATGTTCACGCAGGTAAGGGCTGCACCATTGGCACCACCATGACCGTCACGAACAAGATCGTACCTGCAATGGTGGGCGTGGATATCGGTTGCGGCATGTACACCGTATACCTTGGTAATATTGATATCGATTTTGAGAAGGTAGACGAGGCAGCGCACTTCATTCCTTGCGGCAGAAATGTCTGGGAGGGCAGACAGGAGCGTTTTGACCTGACCCAGCTGCGTTGCTACCGATCCCTCCGGGATACCAAGCG
>JAZSCY010000341.1:0-4761 GCA_045530875.1 Eubacteriales bacterium | reverse complement strand
ACAACTCCTTGGCTCACAGAACGACATGGCTACGATCCGACTTCTCCCGCTCTGGCGGAAGCCTTTATCAACGAACAGATCGCCCTTGTGCGTGAGCAGGTCGGTGACAAAAAGGTACTCCTTGCCCTTTCCGGCGGTGTGGACAGCTCCGTTGTTGCCGCTCTTCTCATCAAGGCCATCGGCAAGCAGTTGGTCTGCGTTCACGTCAACCACGGCCTCATGCGGAAGGATGAATCCGAAAGTGTTATCAAACTGTTCCGGGAGGAACTGGATGCCAATCTGATTTATGTAGATGCTACGGACCGTTTTCTGGATCTTCTCGCCGGCGTATCCGATCCGGAGAGGAAACGCAAGATCATCGGTGCTGAGTTTATCAATGTATTCGCCGATGAAGCCCGCAAGCTGGAAGGCATTTCCTTCCTCGCTCAGGGCACCATATATCCCGACATTCTGGAAAGCATCAAGCAGGCAGAAGGCAAAAAAGCTGTCAAATCCCACCACAACGTGGGTGGACTGCCTGAAGATCTGCAGTTTGATTTGGTGGAACCCATCAAACTCCTGTACAAGGACGAAGTTCGCGTTGTAGGTGAGGCCCTCGGTCTGCCGCACGCTATGGTATACCGTCAGCCGTTCCCCGGCCCCGGTCTGGGGGTTCGCTGCCTGGGTGCCATTACCCGCGACCGTCTGCACGCTCTGCGGGAAGCCGATGCCATTCTCCGTGAAGAATTTGATCACGCAGGGCTGAATGAAAAGGTCTGGCAGTACTTTGTAGTAGTGCCTGATATCCGAAGCGTCGGTGTCAAAGACGACAGCCGCTACGAGGGCTGGCCGGCAATCATCCGTGCGGTAAACACAAAGGATGCCATGACCGCCACCATTGAGGAGATTCCTTATGCGGTTCTGCATCACATCACGGAACGCATCACCCTTGAGGTAGAGGGCATCAACCGCGTTCTGTACGATCTGACTCCCAAGCCGACGGGCACCATCGAGTGGGAATAATGCACTTGCATTAAGATAGATTGAATCGCAAAACAGCCGGCAAGTGCGCGAGAATTTCCCTGACGGAAAATTCTCCAAGGTGAAGCTTACTTTCGCTTTGCATTCCGCTTAGTCCAATCGTAACACAACCGGCAGGTGCACGAGAAGCCAAATATTCATAATCGCATAATACGCAAACCTCACATACCAATCAAAGGAGCATATAACCATGAAAACTCTTTACACCGGCAAAACTAAGGACGTTCTTCTCGACGAGGAGAAGAATATTGTACACCTGCTTTTCAAGGACAGCATGACCGGCGAAAACGGCGTGTTCGATCCCGGTTCCAACACCGTTGGCGGCAGTGTGGAAGGCAAAGGCAAAATCGGTCTTGCCATTTCCAAGTATTTCTTTGAGTTGATGGAAAAGAATGGCATCCCCACCCACTATATTGCAGCCGATGTGGACAAGGGCCTGATGCAGGTACGAAAGCTGACCGTTCCGAAGTTGGAATTCGTTCTCCGTTACTTCACTGCAGGCAGCATGTGCCGCCGCTTTACCCTGCCGGAGGGCATCGTATTCGATCCGCCGTATGCTGAGGTTACTCTGAAGGATGACATCCAGGGCGATCCGCTGATCAGCGAGCGTCTGTGCATCATGAAGGGTCTTCTGAAGGAAGGTCAGTATGACGAGGCACTGGATATCGTTCGCCGCGTCGGCGAGGTTCTGAAGGCTGAACTGGCTCCCATGGGTCTGACCCTCATCGACTTCAAGATCGAGGTTGGTTATGACGAAAGCGGCAAGATGTACGTTGCCGACGAAATTACCCCCGACATCTGGCGTGTCCGTGATGAGAATGGCAACATTCCCAACCAGCTGGACTGCTCCAAGATGCTGCTCAAGAAAATGAATCTGTAATCCAAAAAGGCATCGCGCAAACGATGCCTTTTTCTTACAAAGTACCAATTCGGGAGGAATACATACATGCTGTCTTTTGAAAGCGATTACACCGAAGGGGCGCATCCGGCAATTCTGGAGCGTCTGATCGAAACCAACATGATAAAACAGCCGGGGTACGGCAGTGACATATGGTGTGCCTCGGCCAAGGAAAAGATCCGTGCCGCTGTCGGTTATCCGGCGGCAGAGGTGTTCCTGCTCACCGGCGGAACGCAGACCAATAAGATCGTCGTCGATGCCCTGCTCGGAAGTTGCGAAGGGGTCATCAGCGCCGACACCGGTCACATCCAATGTCACGAGGCCGGAGCCGTGGAATCCTGCGGCCGCAAGATCCTAACCCTGCCCCATGACTGCGGAAAGATCCGGGCAGATACACTGCAGGAGTATCTGGACACGTTCTACGCCGATCCCAATCACACCCATATGATCTTCCCCGGTGCGGTGTACATCTCCCATCCCACGGAGTACGGCACGCTGTACACGCTGGATGAACTGCGTGCCCTTTCCCGGGTATGCCGTGATTTCCACCTTCCTCTGTTTATGGATGGCGCCCGTCTCGGCTACGGTCTGATGAGCCGCGGCACCGATGTAACGCTGAAGGATATCGCCGATCTGTGCGATGTGTTCTATATCGGCGGCACCAAAGTAGGGGCATTGTGCGGTGAGGCCGTTGTATTCCCTCGCCAGGCGGCGCCAAAACACTTTTTCACTTTTATCAAGCAGCATGGCGCGCTTTTGGCCAAGGGAAGACTGCTGGGCATTCAGTTTGACACGCTTTTCACAGACAATCTGTATTTTGAAATCAGCCGGCATGCCATCGAAATGGCGGACAAAATGCGCTCTGCTTTGGCCGCAAAGGGATATGAATTCTTTATTCCTACCGTAACCAATCAGATTTTTGTTGTGCTGAATGAGGAAAAATACCAAGAACTACAAAAGAAGGTTTCCTTCAGTTTCTGGGAGGGGCTGAAGGACGGCCGAGCAGTTGTTCGTCTGGCGTCCAGCTGGGCAACGACGGAATCCGATGTGGATGCACTGATTGCCCTGCTGTGATGTACCCTCAGGCGCTGATCGTGAATATCCGAACCATGCGGGCGAGCAATCCCCAAAAGCTGATTTTATCCACGGTTTCCGATGCGGTAATATCCGCCTCGCCGATGATCTCATCCCCGCACCGGTATACGATTTTCCCGATAGCGTCTCCCGCCTGCACAGGAGCGGAGACGGTTTCCGGCAACTCCAGTGTATACGTCACCGACTTCTCGCTTCCCTTTTTCATCAGTCGGCTGTAATCCCCATACATAATCCCACAGTCCTCGGCCACGCCGCCGAGGACTTTTATTCTTCCCGCGTCGGCTGCGGGATTGCGATACATGGCGTAATTGGCAAATCCCCAATCCAGAAGCCGGGTAGCCATGGCGTTGCGTATGTCCCGGGTAGGAGATCCCATAATTACGGCGATCAGATGCAGTCCGTCCCGCTTTGCGGTGGCACTGATGCAGAATTTTGCTTTGGATGTGGATCCGGTTTTCAAGCCGGTAGCGCCGCTATAAAACCGGATGAGCCGATTGGTATTAGACAGACCAAAGGCACCGTCCCGGATGGTATCCATCCAAATCGAGGTGTAATCCATAATTTTCTCATGGGACAGAAGTTCCTTTGACATAATGGCGATATCCTCGGCGCTGATCAGATGCGCCGACGTGTCATCATCCAGGCCGGTGGCGTTCTCAAATTTTGTATGCTCCATACCCAATTCCGCGGCACGCTCGTTCATGCGCCGGACGAATGCCTCCTCACTACCTGCCACCAACTCTCCCAGCGCCACCGCCGCGTCATTGGCCGAGGAGATCACCGTGCTTTTGAGAAGATCCTCCACACTCATCTGCTCCCCCGGCTCCAGATACACCTGGGATCCGCCCATGGACGCGGCATTTTCGCTGACAGTGACTGTATCGCTCAGCTGGATCTGTCCCGAGTTGATGGCTTCCATGACCAGAAGAAGCGTCATGATTTTGGTGACCGATGCGGGCGGCAGTGCCTCATCCGGATTCTTGGCATAGAGGATCTCCCCCGTCTCCGCATCCATAAGAACCGCGCTGAGCGCATCCACGTCAAAGGGCAGCTCCGCCGGCTCTGTGCCTAAAATCGGATACGGAGCCGCACAGAGAAGCAGTGCCAGACAGCATGCAAAAATTCGTTTCCAGATATTCATATACAACTCCTCATACCGCGTACTGTACGATATGCTTATGCGAACAAGCCCGGAAATATGTCCGACGATAAAAGGAGCCGATGCGATAAAACACATCGGCTCTTTGGTTATTATGGAATAAAATCGGGTACCAGACCGCGGACAAACGCGCCGGTCACATCGGACGGCTGACCGTCCCGGAAGTAGACGTACACGCCATAGCGGGGATCCAGCAAAGTAAATACATTGCTTCCCTCGGCAAAGAAGGTGGATTCACAGATCGCACGGATGTTGTCCGCATCCTCGTATTTTGTGATCTCGCCGCTTTCGGTATCGATTACGTGGATGTGGGATACGGTGTTGACCAGGGCGGTCCACTCACTGTCCGTAACGTCGTATACGGGATACACATTGGTAGAGTACCACTGATCATCCTGGGCGCCACGGCAGCTTATGGACAAAAACGTTCCCCGCTGGAAGTAGGCCATGCCGTTATATCCCGCCCGCATGGTACCGAGCCGCTCCGGATAGCCCCGTTCGTTCCAGACATCGATTTGATCGTCCCGTATGTGGTTCACGCTGGTGATGCGCACATTCACATCCGATGGCACGCGATCAAAATAAGCAT
>JAZSCY010000034.1:0-5850 GCA_045530875.1 Eubacteriales bacterium | reverse complement strand
GCAGGTTGGCATCCAGCTCGTCAGCGCTCCAGGCGCAGTCCAGCAGGAAGGTTCCGCCGGGCTTGACATCGGAGATCATGTCATACTTCTTGAGGTATGCGGAGTTGTGGCAGGCAACGAAGTCGGCCTTGTTGATGTAGTAGGGGCTCTTGATGACGTTATCACCGAAGCGCAGGTGGGAGATGGTGATACCGGAGGTCTTCTTGGAGTCGTACTGGAAGTACGCCTGGATGAACTTATCGGTGTGGTCACCGATGATCTTGATGGAGTTCTTGTTGGCGCCAACGGTACCGTCACCGCCCAGACCCCAGAACTTGCATGCGATAGTGCCCTCGGCAGCGGTGTCGGGAGCGGGCTTCTCCTCGAGAGACAGACCGGTCACGTCATCCACGATACCGATGGTGAAGTTGGCCTTGGGAGCATCTTGAGCCAGATTCTCATATACAGCGAAGATGGAGGAGGGAGGAGTATCCTTGGAACCCAGACCGTAACGGCCGCCCACAACCTTGATTTCGGTTCTGCCAACGTTGGCCAGAGCGGTCACAACGTCCAGATACAGAGGCTCACCCAGAGAGCCGGGCTCCTTGGTGCGGTCCAGAACAGCGATCTTCTTCGCGGTGGCGGGGATCGCCTCGGACAGTTTTTCTGCTACGAAGGGACGGTACAGACGAACCTTAACCAGGCCCACCTTCTCGCCCTGTGCGAGCATATAATCGATTACTTCCTCTGCTACGTCGCAGATGGAGCCCATAGCCACGATCACGCGCTCTGCGTCCGGTGCGCCGTAGTAGTTGAACAGCTTGTAATCGGTGCCGATCTTGGCATTGACCTGATTCATGTAATCCTCAACGATAGCGGGGAACGCATCGTAGAACTTGTTGCAGGCCTCACGGTGCTGGAAGAAGATATCGCCGTTCTCAGCGGAGCCGCGGAGTACGGGATGCTCGGGGTTGATGGAGCGGGCACGGAATGCGGCGATGGCATCCTTGTCCACCATCTCCTCCAGATCCTTGTAGTCCCAGGTCTCGATCTTCTGGATCTCATGGGAGGTACGGAAACCGTCGAAGAAGTTCAGAACGGGAACACGGCCCTTGATGGTAGCCAGTTGGGCAACGGCACCCAGATCCATGACTTCCTGGGGATTGGACTCGGCCATCATAGCGAAACCGGTCTGACGGCAAGCGTATACGTCGGAGTGGTCACCGAAAATGTTCAGTGCGTGGGACGCAACGCAGCGAGCGGATACATGAATAACGCAGGGGAGCAACTCACCCGCGATCTTGTACATGTTGGGGATCATGAGAAGCAGACCCTGAGATGCGGTGTAGGTGGTGGTGAGAGCACCGGCTGCAAGGGAGCCGTGAACGGCACCGGCAGCACCGGCCTCAGACTGCATTTCTACAACCTTGACAGTGTCACCCATGATGTTCTTCAGACCGCCGGCACTCCAGGTGTCGGTTACGTCTGCCATTACGGAAGAGGGGGTGATGGGATAGATGGCAGCTACTTCGGTAAACGCATAAGAGGCATGCGCCGCCGCGGTGTTGCCGTCCATGGAAAGTTTCTTTCTTGCCATGAGATATGTTTCCTCCTGATGTGATTTATGTGTTTAATTTTGCAGACAAAAAACAGCGGTGTTATGCACACACACAATATTATACCGCCGTTTCTGTGATTTGTAAATATGATTTTACTGATAATCCCGCGAATTTTTGGCTTTTCCGTGCATTTTTTATCCATAATTTGCAAAAAGCATTTCTTTTCGCCCAAATTCCCACAGAGGATTTAGCAAATCTTCTTGCAAACAAACATGCATTGTGCTATTATTATAAGGTGGAAATTTTTTTATCATCCGAAAAGCAGACGCTCTGCGTTTCGGTGGAATATGTCCTCCCGCTCCGCCTCCGTCAAGGGAAGCTCTTTCACGTATCGGACAAAGGCTCCGGGATCGCCCCAGGGACAGTCCGTGCCGAAGAGAATCCGCTCACTTCCGTGGGCGCGGATCACCTCCATCACCGCGTCAGGGGAGGCGTAGGACAGGATGTAGGACAGATCAAAATACACATCCAGCCCCGCCAGGAAACGGATCACCTCCGCAAACTGACGGTTGCCGCCGGCGTGGGCAAACACGATCTTTCTCGGCGCGTCTTTTTGTCCCTCGTACACCGCATCCACGAAGCGGGCGGCCCGATTTGGCGGACAGTGCGTTTCCTCGGGAAATCCGTCATCCACGCCGGCGTGGGTGATGAGGATCAATCCCAGCCGCACCGCCTCTCTTGCGATGCGGATATACCGGGGATCGTCGATATACACTCCCTGATAATCCGGGTGGATTTTTACCCCGCGCAGCCCCATTTCCCGAATCTGCCGCAAATGTTCCTCCGGGGTTTCGTCGTCGGGATGGATCCCGCCGAAGGAGATCAGCCCCTCCGCCTCGCACAGCGTGCGGGCAAAGGCGTTGACGGTATCAAACTGCCCCGGCCGGGTGACCACCGGCAGCACTACGCCCAGATCGATGCCATTTTCCCGCAGGCGGGCAGAAAGATCCTCTGCCGTGCCGTCGGTGAATGGGGTAGCACCGGACTTTTCGGCTAGCATGGGAATGGTCTTGGCCGCCAAAGCGGCAGGAAACGCATGGGTGTGAAAATCAATGATCATACAGAAGTGCTCCCACAGATAGATATACCCTATTGTACCCCCGCCATGCGGGGATTGCAAGAGCCTATATAAAACTTTCAGGAGAATCCATTATGCCAATTACCGACTTTCTGGAGAGAAATGCCAGACTCTATCCCGGTGAGATCGCCTTGACGGAGATCTCCCCCCAGTACGAGCCGGAGCATCAGCTCACCTGGCACGAATACAATCTGATCGAAGCGGCGGAGGGCGAGGAATATCGCCGTGAGATGACGTGGCGATCCTTTGAGGAGGATGCCAACCGATTCGCCAATCTGCTTTTCACCCGTGGCGTCCGTCGGGGCGATCGGGTGGCGATTCTGCTCATGAACTGTCTGGAATGGCTTCCCATTTATTTCGGTATTCTGAAAACCGGCGCCTTGGCCGTTCCCATGAACTACCGCTACAGCGCCGAGGAAATCCGCTACTGTGCCAATCTGGCGGACTGCTCCATGATGATTTTCGGGCCGGAGTTTATCTCCCGCGTCAGCGAGGTGAAGGACGAAATTCCCCTGATCCATAACTGGTTCTTCGTGGGCAAGCGATCCGATACACCCGCATATGCCGATCACTATGCCTCCATGATCTACCATTGCTCCCCCGTACCCCCGCCGGTGGAGATTGCCGACACGGACGACGCGGCTATCTATTTCTCCTCCGGCACCACCGGCTTCCCCAAAGCGATTCTGCACAGCCATCAGGCCCTGGTCTCCTCCTGCCAAACGGAGCAGGCGCACCACGGCCAGAGCCGGTCCGACGTGTTCCTTTGCATCCCGCCTCTATATCACACCGGTGCCAAAATGCACTGGTTCGGCAGTCTGCTCAGCGGATCCCGGGCCGTTCTGCTCCGGGGCGTAAAGCCGGAGTGGATCATTGAGTGCGCCTCCCGCGAAAAGGCCACCATCGTCTGGCTCCTCGTGCCGTGGGCACAGGATATTCTGGATGCCATCGACCGGGGCGATATCGATCTCACAAACTATCGGCTGGACAACTGGCGTCTGATGCACATCGGCGCACAGCCCGTGCCGCCCAGCCTGATCCGCCGCTGGAAGAGCGTGTTCCCCCATCATCAGTACGACACCAACTACGGTCTGTCCGAATCCATCGGCCCCGGATGTGTCCATCTGGGCGTGGAAAATATTGATCACGTGGGCGCGATCGGCAAAGCAGGCCATCTGTGGCAGACCCGCATCGTGGAAGAGCATTTTTGCGATGTGCCCCGGGGCGAGGTGGGCGAGTTGGCGGTATGCGGTCCCGGCGTCATGCGTTGCTACTACAAAAATCCCGAAGCCACGGCCGAGGTTATGCGGGGCGATTGGCTCCTGACCGGCGACATGGCAAGAGAGGATGAGGACGGATTCATCTATCTGGTGGATCGGAAGAAGGACGTAATCATCACCGGCGGTGAGAATCTGTATCCCGTACAGATCGAGGATTTTCTGCGCGCCCATGAAAAGGTGAAGGATGCGGCCGTCATCGGTCTCCCCCATCCCCGACTGGGTGAGATTGCCGCCGCCATCATTGAGGTGAAGGACGGCATGAGTTTGACGGAATCCGAGATTGAGGAATTCTGTCTGGGCATGCCCCGCTATAAGCGTCCCCGCAAGATCATTTTTGCGGATATCCCCAGAAATCCCACGGGTAAAATCGAAAAGCCGAAACTTCGCGAGATTTACTGCGGTGTCCGTCTGGTCGAGGCAGAAACCACGAAGTAAGAGAACATAATCTATAATCCACACGCACATAAAGGAGTTTCCCATGAAAAAACTGCTGATCGGAAACGAGGCGCTGGCCCGCGGCTTCTATGAAGGCGGCATCGGCGTGGTTTCCAGTTATCCCGGCACCCCCTCCACGGAGATTACCGAGTATCTCTCCACCTACCGTGATATTTATTCCGAGTGGGCACCCAACGAAAAAGTAGCCGCTGAGGTGGCTTTCGGTGCATCCCTGGGCGGAAAGCGATCCGTGTGCGCCATGAAGCACGTGGGTCTGAATGTGGCCGCCGATCCCGTATTCACCCTATCCTACACCGGCGTGAACGCGGGCATGGTTCTCTGCACCGCCGACGATCCTGCCATGCATTCCTCCCAGAATGAGCAGGACTCCCGTCACTACGCCATCGCCGCCAAGCTTCCTATGCTGGAGCCCGCCGATTCCGGCGAGGCATACGCCATGGCAAAAGCATCCTTTGCTCTCTCCGAGCAGTTTGATACTTTGTTTATGATCCGCATGACCACCCGCATCGCCCACTCCCAGAGCATTGTGGAGATCGGTGAGCGTGAGGAAGTGGCGGATAAGGAATACAAAAAACAGCCCGAGAAATACATCATGATGCCCGCCTACGCCAAGCGGAAGCATCCCGTGGTGGAGGAGCGCACGAAAGCTCTCACCGCCTACGCGGAGACATGTCCCTTCAACCGGGTGGAGGAGGGATCCGATCACTCTTTGGGCATCATCACCTCCGGCACCTGCTATCAGTACGTGAAGGAAGTGTTCGGTGACTCCGTGCCCGTCCTGAAACTGGGCATGGTGAATCCTCTGCCCCCGCAGATGATCCGGGATTTCGCCGCAAAAGTGGATCGCCTGGTGGTTGTGGAGGAGCTGGACGGCATTATTGAGGGATTCGTACAGTCCCTCGGCCTCCCTGTGGAGGGCAAGAATCTGTTCTCCCCCATCGGAGAGTATTCCCAGAGCATCGTGGCCCGCGCCTTCGGCAAAGAGGATACCCCCGCCCTCACTCCCGTGGAGGGTGTGCCCAGCCGTCCGCCCATGATGTGTGCCGGATGCCCTCATCGCGGTATTTACTACATTTTGGCCAAGCACAAAATCACCGTTATCGGCGACATCGGATGCTACACCCTTGGCGCACAGCCGCCTCTCAACGCGGTGGATTCCGTGCTCTGCATGGGTGCGTCGGTTTCCGGCCTCCACGGCTTCAACAAGGCCCGCGGCACGGAGGCAGAGAAAAAGTCCGTGGCCGTCATCGGCGACTCCACCTTTATGCATTCCGGCATCACAGGTCTGGTGGACATCGCCTACAATCAGTCCAACTCCACCGTGATCATTCTCGATAACTCCATCACCGGCATGACGGGCCATCAGCAGAATCCCACCACCGGTATGGACATCCACGGCGATCCCTCCGGAAAAATTGATCTGGAAGCCCTTTGTCAC
>JAZSCY010000377.1:0-7018 GCA_045530875.1 Eubacteriales bacterium | reverse complement strand
AGCGGTCTTAGGAAGACAATAGAGAGGGACAACTCCTTGGCTCACAGAACGACATGGCTACGATCCGACTTCTGTCTCACGGATAGTGTGAGTGGCGGATAGGGTTTCCGTATGTACGATGTAGTTTTTGTTGTCCAGCAGCATCACAGCCACCACACCCGCTGTCTTTCCCCCAAACCATTCCGTCGCATACATAACGAGGCGGGTGTAACTGTCCATGGGGGAGGACGCCATCTTCCGCAGATTGGCTTCCCTCGCCGTATCAAATACATTGCGGATCAGCTGTGCACTGGCCGGACCTACGCCTTTCACTTGCAAAAGATCCTCATAAGGCGCACACAGCACCTCATACAGGGAGCCAAAGGTGTTGATCAGGTCGTGGGCCAGCCCGTTGGTATCGGCTCGGGGAATGGAGTGAAAGAGCAATAGCTCCAGAATATTGTGCTCCTCAAAGGATTCCAGCCCGTGCTTTTCGTACCGTGCGCGAAGCCGCTTACGATGATCCTTGTGAACGTTCGCTTTCATTTCCGCCATATCAGGTGTTGTCACTTTCCAGATTGATCTGATTGGTTTCCGTGTGCTTGGGGGTGTAGGGAATTCCCAAATGCTCGTATCCCAGACGGGTTACGCACCGTCCGCGAGGAGTGCGGGACAAAAAACCGATCTGCATCAGATACGGCTCGTATACATCCTCCAGCGTGATAGCTTCTTCGCCCACCGTAGCGGCCAGCGTATCCAGACCCACAGGACCGCCATCGTAAAAATCAATGATGGTCTGCAGCATGCGGCGATCTACGTTATCCAGTCCCAATTCGTCGATTTCCAGCATGCTCAAAGCAAAACGGGCGGATTCCAGTGTAATCGTTCCGTCTCCCCGCACCTGGGCAAAATCGCGCACCCGTTTGAGCAGGCGATTGGCAATACGGGGCGTACCGCGGGAACGGGATGCGATCTCCAAAGCACCCTCCTCGGTGATGGGCAGATTGAGAATGCCCGCACTGCGGTGAACGATCTGCGCCAACTCCTCACAGGAGTACAGATCCAACTTCAGAAGCACGCCAAAACGGTCGCGCAGAGGGGTGGTCAGCTGTCCGGCGCGGGTGGTGGCACCGATCAGGGTAAAACGGGGCAAGGGCAGACGGATACTGCGGGCAGAGGGACCCTTACCGATGATAATATCCAGCGCAAAGTCCTCCATGGCGGGATACAGAATCTCCTCCACAGAGCGGGACAGACGGTGGATCTCATCGATGAACAGCACATCCCCCTCACCCAGATTGGTGAGAAGCGCGGCCAGATCGCCCTGCTTTTCAATGGCAGGTCCGGAGGTGATCCGTAGATTTACGCCCAATTCCGAGGCGATGATGGTGGACAGGGTGGTCTTACCAAGGCCGGGCGGGCCGTAGAGGAGCACGTGACCCAGACTCTCTCCACGCATTTTTGCCGCGTCGATGTAAATTTTCAAAACCTCTTTGGATTTGCTTTGACCGATGTATTCCTCCAGTGTATGGGGGCGAAGGCTGTTTTCGTTATCCCCGTCCTCCGGCGTGTAATCGGATGTGACAATGCGGTTTTCAAAATCAAATTCCATGTCTTCCATAAATACCTCCGATTACATTACTGCCGAAGCAGCACATTCAGTGCCAGGCGGATGATGTCCTCCAGGGAAGCGGATGTGTCCACCTTTGCCAGTGCGGACGAAATTTCCTGGCGGGAATATCCCAGGGAGAGAAGGGCGGACTGCGCATCGGACATCTTGCTGGTGCCGGCAGCAGAGGGAGCCACGGGGGATGTGGTGTCTTCCGTGGATTCCATAGCGGGGAATGCCTTTGCCACCTTATCCTTCAGATCCAGGATGATGCGTCCTGCCGTCTTTGCACCCACGCCGGGGGCTTTGGAGATGGCTTTTACATCTTCCGTCGCAATAGACAAGGACAATTTCTCCGGTGTCATCAGCGACAGAATAGATATGGCCGCTTTGGGACCTACGCCGGATACGGAGATCAGCATCTTGAACATATCCAGCTCTTCCGCCGTGTAGAAGCCGAACAGATCCACACCGTCTTCCCGTACCTGCATATAGGTAAGCAGGCGGATGCGGGGCGGTTTTTCCGGATTCATGGGGAGCTTACGCAAGGTATTGGAGGATACCGTGACCTTATATCCCACGCCGCAGCAGTCGATCACCGCCGTGGACGCTACCGCATCGGTGAACAAAAGCTCACCGCTCAAACAGTAAATCATATCTCAGACCTCACATCGATGGATTTTTGTTTCTTTTTTCGACTAAGCCATTCGCCCAGGCACAGCAGTCCAAAGACGGCCAGACCGCCGGCACTGATCCATGTGCCGTACGTCACGCAGGCAGGGCGATATTCCATCTCCAGCGTGTGATCGCCGGGGGTGGTGCGGAATGCCAGAAGCGTATCCGCGATTTTTTCCGTTTCAACCACGCTGCCATCGATCTTTACCACCCATCCTGCATCGTAGGGGATGGAGGTGTAGATCAATTCCTGACCTGCCTCCACGTGAAGCGATCCGGCAAAGCAGTCCTCCGTGAAGTTTTCGATCGTATAGGGAGAGGTGCTGAGACGGGACATAGCGTCCAGATAGAGCGCCTCATCGAAGTAGTAGAAGTAGGACGCGCCGGTGGTGATATACAGATCCTTGTCCTTCAGGGTGGCGGATACGGTGATGTTCTCCCCCGTATCGTACCTGCCCAGCAGCTTGATGGCATGGGTTTCGTTGCCCATATGACGTCCGACGCTCACGTTGTTTACTTTCAACTCCACCTCACGGGGATAATCGGAGGGGATATAGCAGTACAGCATATCCTCGCTGTCGATACGCACCGTGTAGCGGACGGTGGCGTTGGCGGAGGAATCTTTCGGGGTGATCTTCCGATGGCCGGCGACTGAGGAGGTGGCGCAGTTGGTGTAATCCGTGTCGGTCATGCGGGCCTCGCGGAAGATTTCTACCACTTCCTCCTCTCCCAGAAGGGCGGTGATCAGATAATTCATCCGCACAAAGGGCGAGTCGAACCGGGTATCGTCAAAGAGGAAATCGGCCGCATCGGTGGATACGCCGAATGCCAGAGGAAGGACGTGGGGATTCTCATATACGGACAGATTATTCTCCTCATCCTGCAGGATTTTTTCGTAAAGAGGAGATACTGTGCCCGGATCCTCGGCGATCACATATTTGATGTTCAAAAGGGAATCCAACACCGGTGTGGCTCCCACATACTTGGACCAGTGTGCTTTAGAAGCTACGCCCATCCCCTTCATCAGCGCCACAACCTTGGCATTCAGAGTGGATGTGGAATTGGAAATACCCCGCATGCCCAGCGACAAATTGTCGTTGGTCTTGCGATGTACGGTTTTCTCCATGCGATAGAAGGAGGTGTCCATCTCCTTTACCTCGTCCGCGATCGGCTGAACACGGTCGATAAACGTGCGGTAAGAGGTACGGCTGGAGAAGATGACATCCGTGTCCAACGCCGTGACGTTGGCCAGACCCGCGCAGAACATTTCCAGGGATACAAGGATCGAGAGCACAAGCGCGGCAGTCTGACGGGTGCCCTTGCTATCCTGTGTGCAGGCACGGAGAATAAACAGATACAAAAGCAGGAAAGCGAGGGACGGCCATACCGCGGTGAAATCGGGAAGATTCTTGTAGCCGATCTTCTGCATCACGATTAGCAAAGCGGCAATGGCGCCGGTGGATGCGATGACATAGCGGTAGCCGATCTCGCGAAGTCCCTCAAAGGCTTTGTACGCCATAATGAGGAACAGACAGCACAGCATAAAACTTTGCCGGTAGTTCAGCCAGTTGGGAAGCTGAAATCCGTGCCAGACCAGATCCAACGAGCTGGCATTAAATCCGATGATAAAAAATACGATAAGAAATCCGCTGGCTACCTTTTCCCGCAACCGGATATGAGGAGCCAGGAAATACAGAGGAAGCAGAATGAAGGTCAGCGTTCCCGTGTAGAGGAAGGGAAGTCCTGCCGGGCGTACCGTATCATAGGAGCCAAAATACATCTTGGACAGCAAATCCAGAAAATCAAACTTCTGCTTCAGGGAAAAATCGGGAGTGGAGAAGGTGGTCTTGCCAAAGGTCAAAGAATAGTAGGCCGGCAAGAGGATCGCACAGCAGATACACAGAACGATCATCGAGTACACCGCGATCCGCATAAACGAGCGCAGGAAATGATGACGGACGCCCAGCGGATTTCTTTCCTCGGGGGTGCGGCTGAAATAGTAGTAGAAGAAATACGCCGCCACAAAGATGCACGTCATATAGCCGATATAGAAGTTGCTGAACACGGCCAGAGACAGACAAACGACATACAGCTTGAATTTGCCGAAGCGGATCATTTCCTCGATTCCCAAAAGAATCAGGGGCAAAAAGATCATGTTGTCGATCCACATGGTGTTGTGCTGCATCACCACCGCGTATGCGCAAAGAGCATACATGGTAGAGAAAATCACTACCGCCACCGGATTGCGGGGGCGGGTCTTGTGCAAATAAATACCGAAAGTCAGACCGCACAAACCGGTTTTCAGAAGGAACATGGTCAGAAGCGCTTCCGTGATCATTTCTCGAGGAAACAACGCAACGATCAAAGAGAAGGGGCTGGCCAGATAATAGGCGAAAATTCCTAAAAACTCACCGCCGAGTGTCCGGCTGAAGGAATAGAGAAAACTGCCTTCTCCGTGGAGAAGACGGTGGAGTGCCTCAAAATAATACACATACTGTCCGTTCAAATCGAGAACCAGGACAGATTCCTCGCCAAAAGGATATACCTTCATGGCGATATAGATGACCCACATCAGTAACGCCGGCAGAAAGAAGCACCAAAGCAGGTATTTTACTCCGGCCAGCTTTTGGCGGAGGGACGTTTTTTCATTTTGAGCCGTTTCGTCCAACAAAGAAACGGCGGTATCCGTATCCTCCGGCAGCGGGAGGTTGGCTTCATTCTGCATGGTTTTCCTCCGAGGGAATGATTTTCTTTATGGATTTCTCCAGTTTGATTCTGTCCAGCGTCAGATCGCGTCCGCATCCTGTGCACTGGATCCGCACATCCGAGCCGATGCGGAGAACGTCAAACACCTTGCATCCGCAGGGATGGGGCTTTTTCATCTCCAGCTTGTCCCCGACGCGGATCTTGGGAATGGCAATCATGGGGCAGCAATCCTCCGAGTTCTTATAATCTGTAAAAAGAAATACCTATACATAATATAGTATACCACATAATTATGGAAAAGTAAATGCTTCCCTTAAGGATTTACAAAAGTGAGTGTATTTACAAAAGGGGATTCATTTGATATAATAAAGTGATAGAGAATACATCTCGCCGGATACGGCGGAATGAGGGAAGAATGAAGAAATCTGTTGTCGGAATTCTGGCTCACGTGGATGCGGGAAAAACCACGTTGGCAGAATCCATCTTATATACCACCGGAAAAACCAGAAAACTGGGACGGGTGGATCATCGGAATACGGTTTTGGATACCCACGATCTGGAGAGGGAGCGAGGCATTACCATCTTCGCCAGCCAGGCGGTGTTTACCTATGGAGATCTGTCCGTTACCTTGCTGGATACTCCCGGCCATATCGACTTTTCCGCCGAAACGGAGCGGATACTCCAGGTGCTGGATTATGCTATTTTGGTGATCAGCGGGCTGGACGGAGTGCAGTCTCACACCCGGACGCTTTGGCGCCTTTTGGAGTTGTACCGCATCCCGGTGTTCCTTTTCGTGACAAAAATGGACTTTGCTCGCCGCACTAAAGAGGATTTGATGGCGGAACTGAAAAAGGAACTATACGACGGCTGTGTGGATTTTTCCCCGGAAAGTGCTGATGTACGGAACGAGCATATCGCCATGTATCGGGAGGATGTGCTGGAGAAATATCTGGAAAGCGGCACGGTGAGTGATACCGATACGGCGGATTTGATCTGTTCCCGGGAAATCTTTCCTTGTTACTTTGGCTCCGGATTGAAGTTGGAGGGGGTGGATGAGTTCCTGGACGGCATGGAGCGGTACACCGTACAGAAAAAGTATGCGGATGTATTGGGTGCAAAAGTGTTCAAGATCACCTATGACGAATCGGGCACCCGCCTGACGCATTTGAAGGTGACGGGCGGTGTGCTTCGTGTGCGGGATGCGCTTCCGGATGGAAATAATGAAGCGAAGATCACCCAAATGCGGGTATATTCCGGGGCGAAATATGTACCCTGTGAAGAGCTGAGTGCTGGTGAGGTGGGATGCGTGGTCGGTCTGGAATCTACCCGCAACGGACAGGGAATCGGAAGTGAGGCCGCATCCATCGCGCCGGTGCTGGAGCCGATCATGAAGTATCGGATCGTTTTGCCGGCGGACTGCGATCCTCAGACTATGCTTCCCAAACTGCGCCAGCTGGAGGAGGAAGATCCACAGCTGCGGATCACGTGGAATTCCTATCTTCAGCAGATCCATGTGGAATTGATGGGAGAAGTACAGGCGGAAATACTGAAGGCATTGATACTGGATCGGTTTGATGTGCGTGCGGATATCGATTCGGGGGAGGTTTTGTATAAGGAAACTTTGAGCGACACCGTGGAGGGCGTGGGCCATTACGAGCCCCTTCGCCACTATGCCGAGGTGCATCTGATTCTGGAACCCTTGCCGCGGGGCAGCGGACTGGTGTTCCGCTCGTTGTGCAGTGAGAATGCGCTGGATCGAAATTGGCAGCGTCTGGTGTTGACTCACCTGGCGGAAAAACAGCACGTGGGCGTTCTGACAGGATCACCGATCACGGATATGCGGATCACTTTGGCGGCCGGTCGCGCACATATCAAGCATACGGAGGGCGGAGATTTCCGGCAGGCAACGTACCGGGCGGTCCGCCACGGTCTGATGCAGGCGAAATCCGTCCTTCTGGAGCCGTATTACCGATTCCGGCTGGAGCTTCCCCGGGAGATGATCGGCCACGCCATCCATGACATCCGTTGTCGTTTCGGCACGATCGAGCC
>JAZSCY010000198.1:0-3315 GCA_045530875.1 Eubacteriales bacterium | reverse complement strand
TGTTTTCAGTTCTTCTATTTCTTTTTCGTATTGTTCGATATGTCTATACTTTCTTGGCATAAATATTCCCTCCTATGGTTTTTCTTAATTATACCATAGGAGGGTTCTTTTTTCATTGTCCGTTTTTACTGGACTTGTTCACTATGCCGTGGGATCTTTTTGTATTATTTGTGGAGTTCTGCTACGTCCTTCAGATGCCGCATAATGGGCAGGTGCTGGGGGCAAACTGTCTCGCACTGGCCGCATTCCAGGCACTGATCGGCACCGGCAAACTCGCCTGCCAGCGCGGTGTATTCTCCATGCCGGGGCTGTCCGTCCTGCTTCTCCCCATTATACAACGTGAACAGGTGGGAGATGGGGATACCGGCCGGGCATCCGTCCATACAGTAATCGCATCCGGTACAGGGGATCGCCACGCTGCCGTTGATCAGTCCCACCGCACGGCGGATGATCGCATGCTCCTCCTCGGTGAGGGATTCTCTGTGCACCATATAGGATGTATTATCCGTCAGCTGCTCCATATTGCTCATGCCGGAGAGCACCATAAACACGCCCTCCAGATCCGCCGCAAAGCGAACCGCCCAGGATGCCGCCGACATATCGGGACGGTGCCGCTTGAACATGGCATCCACCGCCTCGGGCACATTGGCCAGGGTGCCGCCCTTCACCGGTTCCATGACGATCACGGGAACGCCGTGCCGCCGGGCCACCTCGTAGCATTTGCGGGACTGCACTTTTTCACTGTCCCAATCCAGATAATTGATCTGCAGTTGGACAAACTCCATCTCGGGATGCTCGCTCAGCACCTGATCGAGGAATTCCGCATCGTCGTGATAGGAAAAGCCGATATGCCGCGCCAAGCCTGCCGCCTTCTTCTCCTTCAGCCAGGTGAAGCAGTCCATTTCGTTATAGGCGGGATAATTCTCCCGGCCGATGGCATGGAGCAGATAGTAATCGAAATAGCTGACGCCGGTTTTCTTCAGCTGCTCCTGAAAAATCCGATCCCGATCCTCCTTGGTTTTTACAAAGGAAGAATGGAGCTTTGTGGCCAGAGTATAGGCTTCTCTGGGGTGTCTTTCCACCAAAGCTTCCCGGGCGGCACACTCGCTCTGATAATTGCAGTACATCCATGCCGTATCAAAGTAGGTAAATCCCTGCTCAAGGAAGGCATCCACCATTTTCTTCAGATGTTCGATATCGATTTTCTTCTCGCCGTCCGCCTCATAGGTGGGCAGACGCATCAGGCCAAAGCCCAGTTTATTCATACTATTACCGCCTTTTCTGTATTCATCCTACCTTCATTATACATGAGATCGCACCCCAAGGCAAGGGATCACGGAAAAATTCCTTCCCAGACTGTCCCGCTATAGCAAAAAAGAGAGCCACAAGGCTCTCTTTTTGATTGATTACAGCTGTTCGAACTCTTCCAGGGCGGCCTTGAAGGATGCCATGCAGGAGTCGAATGCGTCGGTCTTGGTCAGATCCACGCCGGCCAGTTTGAGAAGCTCCACGGGGCTGTCACTGCCGCCGGAGGAGAGGAAGCGGAAGTAATCATCCACCGCGCTCTGTCCCTCATTCAGAATCCGCTCGGCAATGGACACGGCGGACACGATACCGGTGGCGTACTTATACACATAGAACCGGCGGTACAGATGGGGGATCCGTGCCCACTCGTAGGCAATCTCGGGATCGGATTCCACGGCGGGACCGTAGTACTTCTTATTCAATTCCAGATAAGCCTGGCAGAGGGCATCCTTGGTCAGGGGCTTGCCCTTCTCTGCCATATCGTGGGACAGATACTCAAACTCCGCGAACTGAGTCTGGCGGAACAGAGTGCCCTTCAAAGTATCCATATAGTAGGACAGAAGATACTTCTTCAGTTTCACATCCTCCGTCTTCTTCAGAAGGTGCTTCAGAAGGAGAACCTCGTTGACAGTGCTGGCCACCTCAGCCACGAAAATTTTGTAGCTGGCCTTCTCATAGGGCTGATTCCGCTCGGAGAAGTAGGAGTGCATGGCATGGCCCAATTCATGTGCCAGGGTGAACACGTTGCCCGTGGTCTTCTGGTAATTGAGCAGAACATAGGGATGCTTCAAGCCGTACACGCTGATGGAGTAGGCACCGCTGCGCTTGCCCTCGGTTTCCTCCACGTCGATCCATCCGTTGTCGTGGGCTTCCTGCAGAAGTTTTCCGTACTGCTCGCCCAGAGGAGCCAGTCCTTCTTTAACGATATCGAAGGCTTCCTCGTAATCCACCTTGATCTCCGCATTCTCCACCAGGGAGGTATAGATGTCGTACATATGAAGTGTCTTTACGCCGAGGATCTTTTTACGATCCTTGAAATACCGATGGAGAAGCGGCAGATTGGCGTTTACGCTGTCGAGAAGGTTCTTATATACCTGCACATCCACATCCTCGCCGGCCAGAGCCATCTCCAGACAGGAGTTGTACTTGCGGGTACGGGCCAGGAACACGTCCTTATCGATATTGCCCACATAAGTGGCGGTGATGGTATTGATCAGATCCATGTACACCTTATTGAACGCCTTAAAGGCGGCACGGCGGACACGGCGGTCGGGGGAGTCGAGCATGAGGCCGTAGGTGCCGTGGGTCAGGCGCACCTTTTCCCCATTCACACGGATGGTGGGCAAAGGCAGATCGGCGTTGTTGATCATAGAGAAAATATTCTGGAATCCGCCGAAGATACGGGATTCCTGGGAGAGGAGGGTCTCAATCTCCTCGGAAAGCACGTGGGGCTTGCCCTTGATGATGCCGCGGATGGTATAATCGTAATCCTTCAGGCGGGGATCGGCGGCCAATTCTTCCAGTTTTTCCACAGGAAGGGCGGTCAATTCCGGATTGATGTAGGACACGTTCGCGGAGAATTTCATCGACAGCATCTGCACGCGGGTCTGGAGAGCATCAAACTCAGACAGGCGGGTGTCCTCATCCCGGCGCATAAAGGCGTAGACGGACAAAAGGCTCAGATCTTTCACCACCGCATTGACGGCTTCCATGCAGGCGAGGATGGTTTCCGCATTGTTCAATTTGCCCTTGTAGGCGGAAAAATCCAGTTTTCCCTCCAGGGAGGCGTACAGATCATCCCATTCTTTCTGGGAGGCGAAGATGACGGAAGTATCCCATTTCCGATTCTGGGGCACATCTTTTCTTTCTTTTGCCATGGTATTCATCCTTTCTGTATATCACTTATTGAATTTCATGCACAAATGGGGGTGTCACGTCTGTGCCATCCCCATTTTGGATTTGCTATTACAGCGTTGCGGCCATCACCGCTTTGATGGTATGCATGCGGTT
>JAZSCY010000274.1:0-1965 GCA_045530875.1 Eubacteriales bacterium | reverse complement strand
CCATGATTATCGGCTTCTTGTTCGCCAAGTACGTATTGAAGCTGAGCCTGCTGAACAACCTTGGCTCTCTGACCGGCGGTATGACCTCCACCCCCGCCCTCGGCACCCTGATCGGCACGGCAGGCACAGAAGACGTAGCCGCCGCTTATGCCGCAACCTATCCCATCGCGCTGATCGCTGTGGTATTGGTTTCCCAGTTCTTGATCATACTCTTCTGTTATACTCCACAAAATTTGTTGGACCGAAAGGAAACTTCCATGAAAGTAACCGTTTGTATCGGCAGCTACTGCCATCTGAAAGGTTCCCGCACCGTTGCAGAGCGTCTGCGTGAGCGCATTGCCACAGAAAAGCTGGAAGACAAAATCGATCTGGCCGGCACCTTCTGCATGGGCAACTGCCGCGATGATGTATCTGTCAGCATTGGAGATGAGGTGTTCTCCGTATCTCCCGAAACGGTGGACAGCTTCTTCGAGAACGAGGTTCTGCCCCGTCTGAACGCGTAAAACCTAAAAACAAAAAAAGCACACGATCTTGGATCGTGTGCTTTTTGTTTTGTGAAAAATCAGATGCTGAAATCGAAGCGGAAATCTTCCCAGTTGCTGAGCGCATACAAGCCGTCCTCGCGGCGGACCATAGCGCCTTCGGCCACCAGCTCGTTCATAATCTCCTCAGCCATCTCCACTCCGGTAGGTGCGGCACCCTCGTAGAACTTGTGAGACAGGTATACGGGAGCATTGACGCCTCTCTGATAGGTGCAGAATGCGTCATACATACGGCGCTTGAAGATGTACTTCATCGCCTTGCGCTCCGGCGTCTTGAGTCCGTTTTCCTTACAGAAATTGCGGAGGATGTTGTACGCGTTACGCGCCTCGGGCTGACCCCACAGACCGATCAGGGTATTGTACTCCGGCACCTCGAAAGGAAGGGTATCCACCTTTGCCTGGAGTGCTTCTGCATCGGCACCGTCGGCCTTCATCTGCTTCAGTTCTTCGTATTCCACACGGAACTGTGCGAACTGACGAATCTGGTACAGATGGGGCAGAATCAGGCGATAGAAATTCTTGCGGGACAGCGGGAACGGAATACCGTCGGTGGGCTCCTCTTCCTGAAGCAGCGTCTCAAACTGCGCGATCACATCATCTGCGCGGGCGTAGATGGGTGCATAATCGCCGCAGAGGAGGATGTAATCCTTCTCACGCCACCAGTAGGTGCTCCATTTGTCGCCGCTGCGGGCGTCGCGGATCAGTTCCATAGCGGCCAGCAGTTTCTTTGCATTTTCGGGATGGGAGGGACCGGTGATCATCTCCACACTTTCCTTCAGCAATTCGTCCGGATCTGCCTCGGGATTGATCAGCAGATGTCCTGCCGCATGCATGGAGAAGAAGTTCAAGATGTGGTAAGCATCCATTTCGCTCCAGTATGTAGGCGCCATAACGGCATCACCCTGCGCTCTGGTCTGTGTATACACATCCTTCAGCACGCGGTTGTTTACTACCATGAAGGGGGTCTGATCCTGCTCGTACTCACAGGTGTACCATCCCCAAGAACCGAGATCGCATCCCAAATCCTTTACGCCCTGGCGGAAGTTGGCACGCTTGCCCTCCTGACGCCATGTGGGAAGGAACGGAAGCTCCATCAGCATGATATCTTCCATGCCGGCATTCACCAGTTCGGTGGGATAGTTCGGCGGGCAGCCCCAGGTGTCCACACCGATCTTGATATCGGGATTCTTCGCGCGGAACTTATCAGCCAGCAGCTTGGTGAAGTACAGAATGCTGGGCATATCGCGCAGATTACCGGGATCAAAGAAGTGAGCGATCACGCGATCGGCATAGGGAGCCAGATCGGCGTAAATATCATAGTATTTATTGAATGCAGCCAGAACACGGGGAAGTCGGATCGTAGCCATGTCGTTCTGTGAGCCAAGGAGTTGTCCCTCTCTATTGTCTTCCTAAGACCGCTTGG
>JAZSCY010000146.1:0-5365 GCA_045530875.1 Eubacteriales bacterium | reverse complement strand
CAGACCGCTCTCCCATTTGCTTACCGCCTGCGGAGAAACAGAAAGCACGGAAGCAAGAATCTCTTGGGTGATTCCTTTCTTTTTTCTGAGTTCCCGTATCTTGTTGCCTATATTGATATTGGTCATAAGAAACCTCCAAATTGTATTGTGACGCGCTTCACTGATTACAGTGTATCATAGCAGTGGTAGTTTTTCAACAACGCAGAATTAGGAAAAAATCAACCTATGGTTAAGACGGTTGAAACGGATCATGTGCATGTATGCGAAAAGCACGGAATAACCTTGTCATGTGTTATACCGTGCTTTTATGAATTGTCTAAAAGTCGCTTTAGCAAAAGGATGGCATAGAATTACTTCAGCATTTCTTTCACATTTTCCACAATATATGCGTCAAAATCGCTTTGGCAGGTGTCGTATTCCTCCCGGGAGCGAATGGTCCACGCCACCGTGGCGGCACCCAGCTTGCGGCACAGCCATATGGGGAAGGATCGGCCGTACACATGCCGGGCGGCGATAAAATCCGGCCGGGCCAGGAAATTCAGAAGGAGATTCTGCAGAACGAATCCCAGAGCGCCCCGATCCTCACCGTCCCGCTTGAATTTCGTGACCAGCACGCCACGCATCACATGAGGTGCCAGTTTTCCGTACCGTGCCACCAGCAGGGGATTGAAGGATTCCACGCAGTAGCGTCCACCGTAATTCTCCAGAATCGGCATGGCAGCACCGCACAGAGATGTGTCGGTATTTTCGCCTTTCAGCTCCACCACAAGGGGAACCCGGTTGGCCACCAACTCCAGCACTTCCGTCAGAGTGGGGATTTTTTCGCCTGTTTCCAGCAGAGATAGTTTGCGCAATTCGTCCAGCGTCAGATCGGTGATCCGACGGGGATCGCCGCACATGCGCTGCAGGGTGGCGTCGTGAAAGACAACTACTTCGCCGTCGGCGGTGCGGTGGATGTCCAATTCGATTCCCAAACCCAGACGGATCGCGCCCTGAAAAGCGGGCAGGGAATTCTCGGGGATGCGTTCGTTGTCAAACACACCCCGATGGGCATAGATCTGCCCAAGAAAGGCGCGGTATTTCCTTTTTGCGCCCACTCGGGGGAAGATCATAAACAAATACAGCAGAATGAGGGCGGCCAGAGTGCCGCCGATGATCCAAGGAATTTTCATCAGTCGTCACTGTCCAGATATTCGATGGCGGATTTCTTTGCCAGGGGCTTTGCGTCACCGTGGCGTACCTGCCACATGGTGAACAGGGCGAGTCCGGAGAAGATCACCGCGTAGGGGAAGAGGATACGGTAGCCGAACAGATCGATCAGCACGCCGGAGAGGATGGGGGTTGCGATCTGTGCCGCCATGGAGAAGGTGTAGTAAATACCGGTGTAGCGGCCCACATCGGCTCCGGTGGACATTTCCACTACCATGGGGTAGGAATTTACGTTGATGGATGCCCAGCCGATACCGATCACCGCCATGACCGCATAGATCACGGGGGAATAAGAGGTGAGGAAGAATCCGGCCAGATAGGCGGCGGTCATGATGGCCACGCCGAAGAGGATCACTTTCTTCCGTCCCAATTTGGAGGAGATGATGCCCACGGGGATATAGCTGGCTGTCGCGACCACGGTGGCCACCAGCATCATGTTCGCACCGGTGGATTCGGATATGTTCCAGATCTCAAGCACGTAGCAGGAATAGGCGCTGGACAGGGCGTTGTAGGCGATGTACCACAGCGCTACGGAGATCAGAATGAAGATCAGACTGCGACGGACTTCGGGGGACAGTTTTGCGCCGGCGGTGCCGTTTTTCTCGTTTTCCTCCTCGTCCTCTTTGGGCATGGCATCGGCCAGTTTCCGCTCACGGACGGTAAGGACAAGAACCAACGCAGAGATCGCCATAAAACCGGCCATGATGGCGAATACGGTAAAATAACTGCCATCCTTGGTGCCCGTCTCCACATTCACCTTGGGGAGAAGTTTGATAACCAGCAAAGCGAAAATGCCGCCCACCGTGCCCATCAGATTGATGACCGCATTGGCTGAGGAGCGCAGCGGTTTTGGTGTCAGATCGGGCATCAGCGCTACCGCCGGGGAGCGATAGGTGGACATGGCGATGAGCAGAAGTCCCAAGTCAATCACAAACAAGGGAAGATTGACGGTGTCGTCGGCTACCGGAATGGCCAGCATCAGCACAGCCGCCAGCGCAGTGCCCACCAGAATGAAGGGAGTACGGCGGCCGAGGCGGGTGTTGATCCGGTCGGACAAGGAGCCGAACAGAGGCAAAAGAAACAGCGCCAGCACGTTATCTGCCGCCAGAACCACACCCGACAGACTTTCCGGAAAACGGAAGGTGTATTTCAGGATGAGAGGAACTACATAATCGTACAGTTGCCAAAAGCCGCAGATGGACATAAAGGCCAGACCGATAAAAAAAGTGCGCTTGTAATTCAGTTTCATATCCGATTCTCATTTCATTGTAGGATAATTTTGGGGATGGGATATCTACGGTCATTATATCATGGGGGATGTGCCTTGTCAAGCAAGGGGTGTGGAATGGATTTTTCCGGGACGGTTGACAGACGCGTCCCAATTCAGTACAATATAGGCAGAAAACAGGGAAGGGATGATGATATGAAAGAACGCTCCCCGGGATTGGATCTGGTGCGCACGCTGGCCGTGTTGTGCGTGCTGGTCACCCATGCCATCGCCTATACCGGCGTAATGGATGCATCCCCCGCCACACCCGCCTGGTGTGTGTATCTGGTACTGCGCTTTGCCGCGATGGCGGGTGTGCCGCTGTTTCTGTTGCTCAGCGGATATCTTTGCTGTGATAAGAAATTCAGCCGCACCTATTACGGCGGCGTGATCTCTGTGGTGTTGTCCTATCTGCTGATTGCCGCCGCCGTGGTCATTCTGTGTACGGTGACCGGCTTGCAGAAGTTCACGCTTTGGGAAGGCGTGCGGGGCATTCTCAATTTCACCGCCCACGGCTATGCCTGGTATGTGGAGATGTATCTGGGACTGTTCCTTCTGATCCCGTTTCTCAATCTGATCTTTCATGGATTGCCGAGCGCAAAATCCCGCCTTGTGCTGATCGTTACTTTGGCCGTGCTCACTCTCCTGCCGCCAACTCTGGAAAGTTTTCGTGTGGGCGGAGCCTCTTTGGATATTACGGGGGATTACTGGCGGGCCATGTATCCTCTTACCTATTATTTCATCGGTGCCTTTATACGGAAGCATCCGCCAAAACTGTCCCGCATTGCCCGGCTGGCTTTGGCCGGGATCGCTTTGGCTATTCCCTGCGTGCTGTGCTTTGCTTTCACTCTCCGGGATGGTGCATACGCCTGGTATATGATGAACGGATTTGCCTCCGTGACCGCGGCTATGACGGGTGTGGCCTTCTTCCTTCTTCTGTACGATCTGCCTCTGCGGAGCAAGCCGATCCGCTTCGGCTTGAAGGAGATCTCCGTTTGCTCCTTTGAGATCTATTTGTTCTCCTACATCACCGATCAGGGAATCGTGCGGGTGCTGGATCATGTGGGCATCCACCGCGCCAGCGTGCGTCTTTTGCTGATTGTGATTGGATCCTTGGTCGCGTCCTATGCGGCATCCCGTCTTTTGCGGCTGTTAATTGTCCCCTTTGCGGGATGGATCCGCCGCCGAGTGAATTTGTGAAAAAATAAAAGCCACCGATTCCGGTGGCTTTTTTGATGCTTGATTTAGCGGGCAGTTTCCTCTGCCAGAGTGTACAGATCGGCGATATCTTTCTTCTTCTGTTCGATCTCTGCCTTCATCTGTGCGATCTTTTCCTCGGAGAACTGATCCAGCATGCCCTCTTTCAGAGTGCCCTTGTACATACGGTCCAGGCACTGGGAGTACACGATTTCAACCGTGGTGATCTTGCTGTCGCGCTGGCAAAGAACCAGATTGCTCTTGCCGGCCAGAAGCTGATCTACGGCGTGAACACCCATCTTGGTAGCCAGCATACGGTCGCCGAGAGTGGGGCTGCCGCCGCGGACAACGTGTGCCAGACGGGCGAACTTGGTTTCCACACCGGTTTCGTCCTGAATGCGCTTGGCAAAGCCTTCGGCGAAGTTTTCCACGCCCTCGGAAACGATGACCAGGAAGCTGCGCTTGCCGTCCTCACGGAGGTGGCGGATCTTTGCAATGGTAGCATCCGCGTCGAAAGGCATCTCGGGGATGACAACAGCAACTGCACCGAGAGCGATGGCGGTGTTCAGAGCGATGTCGCCGGCGCCGCGGCCCATAACCTCTACCACGTTGCAGCGAGCGTGAGATACGCAGGTGTCGCGGAGACGGTCACACATATCCAGAACGGTGTTCATGGCCGTGACGAATCCAATGGTGTTTTCCGTTGCGGTAATATCGTTATCAATGGTGGCAGGGATACCGATGGTGGGGATGCCGCGCACAGACAGATCCGTTGCGCCGCGGAAGGTGCCGTCGCCGCCGATGGCTACGATGCCGTCGATGCCGTGCTTGCGGCAGTTTTCGATGGCCTTCTGCATGCCCTCTTCGGTCTTGAATTCCAGGCAACGGTCGGAGTACAAAAAGGTACCGCCGCGCCAGATGATGTTGGACACGTTACGAGCCTTCAGCTCGATCATGTCGTCATGGATCAAACCGCGGTAACCGCCATAGATGCCCATGACCTCCACGCCGCGTGCCAGCGCCGTGCGGGTAACGGCACGGACAGCCGCATTCATACCGGGTGCGTCACCGCCAGAAGTAAGAACGCCGATTTTTCTGAATTTGTTTTCCATAACTATATATGCTCCATTGGTTTGTATATTTTTACCTAACGTCCATATTCTAATACAAATCGCCTGCGAAATCAAGTGGAGTGGGCGAAAATCATTGTTTTTAGACAAAAAATGCTGAAAAAACCCCGCACTTTCGGTGCGTAATCACAGTGCCTTATTGGGCAGAATGTGTATATTCCCTATTTCTGATGCCTACAGCCTTGCAATTATCCCGGGAATGTGCTATACTATATTTTGTAAAAATTTGCTTCCGAAAGGCACGATCTGTCATGGAATACGTATTTTCCGATAACCTGGCTTCGCTGAAACCCTCGGCGATCCGCGAAATTTTCAAGAGCCTGAGCGATCCCTCTATCATCAGCTTTGCTGCCGGCAATCCGTCTCCTCTGTCCTTCCCCTCGAAGGATTTGGGCGAGATCGCGGCCGATATTTTTGAAAACCACGCTACGGCTGCTTTGCAGTACAGCATCACCGAAGGATATCCGCCGCTGCGTACTGCTGTGGCCGATCGTCTCAGCCGTATTTTTGGCATTGGACGGGATTTTGATACCACCATCATCACCTCCGGCGGTCAGCAGGG
>JAZSCY010000088.1:0-7312 GCA_045530875.1 Eubacteriales bacterium | reverse complement strand
ACCCGATGTTTGGGAGCCGGCACTGCCGGTGGTGCTCCTGACAGGGGTCGAACCTGCACGCTTGCGCACTGGATCCTAAATCCAGCGTGTCTGCCAATTCCACCACAGGAGCGTATGGGGCATAAAAGCACCATTATTGTATCACATCACCCGGGGAGTGTCAAGGGTCGTATGCGGCAATCTTTTCCCCATCCTCTTGCAAAATCCGCGTCCCGGATATATAATTAGGGGAGAAGAAAAACACTACACCCAACGAAAGGGGTGCACATATATGAAACAATATTCCGTGACGGGCATGAGCTGTGCGGCCTGCAGTGCCCGGGTGGAAAAGGCCGTGCGTGCCGTCCCCGGCGTGTCAGAATGCGCAGTCAGTCTGCTGACCAATTCCATGGGCGTCCGTGGCACTGCCTCCGATGAGGCGATCCTCGCCGCGGTGCGGGATGCAGGATACGACGCCTCTCCCAAGGGAGCGGGCGGCAAAAAAACCGCCGCGCCCGAAAATTCCGCCGATACGGAAACATCGGCACTGAAGCGGCGGCTGATCTCCTCCCTTGCGTTCCTTGCCGTTTTGATGTATATCTCCATGGGACATACCATGTGGGGATGGCCTCTGCCCGCCACTCTTGCCGATAATCCGGTGGCCATCGGGCTGTGTCAGCTGCTTCTCACCGCCACCGTGATGGTCATCAATCAAAAATTCTTTATAAGCGGCTTCCGTGGCCTGCTCCACCGATCCCCCAACATGGATACGCTGGTGGCGCTGGGTTCCGCCGCCGCCTTCGGATACAGCACCTACACCCTGTTCGCCATGTCCCACGCCCAGATGCTGGGAGATGTTGCGCAGGCCATGCATTATCTGCATGAGTTCTATTTTGAATCTGCGGCTATGATTTTGACGCTGATCACCGTAGGAAAGATGCTGGAGGCCCGCTCCAAAGGCAAAACCACCGATGCCCTGAAGGGCCTGATGAATCTGGCTCCCCAGACCGCCACGTTGATCCGGGACGGATCGGAGGTATCCGTTGCGGTGGGCGATGTTGTGCGGGGAGATGTGTTTGTCGTCCGCCCCGGCGAGAGCATTCCTGTGGACGGAGTGATCCGGGCGGGCGAGAGCGCCGTGAACGAATCTGCCCTGACCGGCGAAAGCATTCCTGTGGACAAATCCGCGGGGGATAAGGTGTCCGCCGGTACCATCAATCAATCGGGATTTCTTACGTGCGAGGCCACCGAGGTGGGGGAGGACACCACCCTCTCCCGTATCATTCAGATGGTCAGCGATGCGGCGGCCACAAAAGCCCCCATCGCTAAAATCGCCGATACCGTATCCGGCATTTTTGTGCCGGTGGTGATGGCCATTGCCGCCGTGACCACCGTCGTCTGGCTCCTCGTGGGTGAATCTGTGGGATTCGCTTTGGCGCGGGGCATATCCGTTCTGGTTATTAGCTGTCCCTGCGCTTTGGGACTGGCCACACCCGTTGCCATCATGGTGGGCAACGGCGTGGGTGCGAAAAACGGCATCCTCTTCAAAACTGCCGCCTCCCTGGAAGCCACCGGACGAACGCAAATCGTCGTGCTGGATAAAACCGGCACCATCACCTCCGGCGAGCCGAAGGTGACGGATATTCTTGCAGCCGATGGAGTGAGCGAAAACGATCTGCTCACCGCCGCGGCCGCCCTGGAGGCAAAAAGTGAGCATCCCCTCTCCCGGGCCGTGCTGGAGGAAGGTGCCGCACGAAATCTCCCGCTGGGGGATGTATCGGATTTTGCTGTCCTTCCGGGACGTGGCCTGATTGCAACCCTGGACGGGCATACCCTTGTGGGCGGAAACGCCGCCTTCGTTGAGGAAAAGGCATCCATCCCCCAGGCGATGCGGGATGCGGCCAATACCCTATCCGAATCGGGCAAAACCCCCTTGTTCTTCGCCCGGGATGATCGCCTGCTGGGCGTAATCGCCGTGGCAGACGTGATTAAGGAAGACAGCCCCCGTGCCATCCGCGAGATGCAGAACATGGGCATCCGCGTGATCATGCTGACGGGAGATAACGAAAAACCCGCCCGCGCCATCGCCCGTGAGGCCGGTGTGGATGAGGTGATCGCCTCCGTCATGCCGGACGGCAAAGAGGCCGTGATCCGCTCCCTCACCGAGGAAGGCAAGGTGGCCATGGTGGGCGACGGCATCAACGACGCACCTGCCCTGACCCGGGCGGACACCGGTATCGCCATCGGTGCGGGCACGGATATCGCCATCGATGCGGCGGACGTGGTGCTGATGAAGAGCCGTCTGTCCGATGTTCCCGCCGCTATCCGTCTGAGCCGGGCAACCCTCACAAACATCCGCGAGAATCTGTTCTGGGCGTTCTTCTACAACGCCATCGGAATTCCCCTGGCGGCCGGCGTGTTTATCCATGCATTCCAGTGGCAGCTGAATCCCATGTTCGGTGCGGCCGCCATGAGCTTGTCCAGCTTTTGCGTGGTAAGCAACGCCCTGCGGCTGAATCTGGTGAACATCCGCCGCTCTGATCGGGATCGAAAGATCCGTCAAAACAAGGCAAAACAAATCAAGATAGAAAAGGAAGATAGGATTATGGAAAAGACTTTGAAAATTGACGGCATGATGTGCCCTCACTGCGAGGCACGGGTGAAGAAAACGCTGGAGGAGTTGCCTGAGGTAGAATCCGCCCTGGTCAGCCACGTAAGCGGCACCGCAGTGCTGACTCTGAAAGAGGACATCTCCGACGCAAAACTGAAGGAGATCATCGAAGCCGCCGGATATACGGTGATTTGAGAGATAATCGCAAAAACTGAATAGCCTTCCCCAGTGGGGGAAGGGGGACCGCACCGACGTTCCGCAAAGCGGGACGTCGCGTGGTGGATGAGGTGCTATAACCTTATTTTCTGACTCCTCATCCGTCAGCCTTCGGCTGCCACCTTCTCCCACAGGAGAAGGCTATTTTATTTGCACCGTAACAAAAAGCCCCGCACGAGGCGGGGCTTTGGGGAATGTATTCACGCATTACTTCAACGATGCTCTCCACGCGTTTATCATTTGCTCAGTTTCTTCCTTCGTCATTTTAGATGCTGTTTCCCATTCTATCGAAAAATGCGATCTAACAAAGGCAGCCAGTTCTTTTTTGGGTGCATAATCCGATGGCGTCAGCAATTTCTGCATATGAATGGCTCTTACCGTTGTGTTGGAAATTTCGTTTTTTTCTTCAGATGACAACTGATTATATCTTCGAACAACAACATTTCCCAATGATTCTTGCTGTATAACTTCATCATATACGCTGGGGACAATTATTTCCTTTTCTACTCCAATGGTTTTTTCCGAAACGAAAACACCTTTCATGTGAGTTGGCTGTATATCCGCATTGTTGCCGTCACACTCATAAATACTTCCACTCACCTGATTATAGAAATCATACAACATATTGTCGTAATGTTCGGTAAAAACAATCCTTCCATCCGTATTCTCATTAAAGGTTACCCATTTGTAGGATCGGTTCCAAATATACAGCAAAGCCATGCAAAAATTAGGAGTAAAGCAAATTACAGGTTTAGAGATCGCGTTGCCACGTGTAGCGAACGGTTTTAATATCTTAATGTTCTGCACATTAGTGCCGTGATACAATACCATACAAATCCTCCCATTGCTTTGCTTACATTATATCACGTACAATTTATTTTGTCGAGCAACAATCGGTTGCCGCGGTGAAATGTATTTCCTCTAACAAACTCCAAAAAGGGACGTGCACTGCACGCCCCTACGTTATTTTATCGCCTGTTCTCCTCGTCACTCGCCCCGGTTTTCGTCGGTGCGCTTGATCTTGCGGGTGGTAGTTTTCACAAACTCCGTTTTGCGGATGCAGATCTTCATGATGCGGCGGAAAGTGGGCAATTTCTCGTTGACCTCTTTCACCGCCTTTGTGATGATCTCCCGCACCCGGCTGTCAAAATGATCGTCGCCGGGATGAATTCCCTCCCCGGCCAGACGCTCCTCAATGACGGGATAGTTGGGGAAGATAGCGGCGGTGACGATCACATCGTGCTCGCCCTCCTCACCGTAAACCATGCACTCCGCTACATACTCGTTCTTCGCCAGATAGAACTCCAATTCCTCGGGGAAGATCTTCTTGCCGTTCTGGGTGACGATCATGCTCTTTTTGCGGCCGGTGATCTGGAAAGCGCCGTTTTCCTTGATCCGCGCCAGATCGCCTGTATAAAACCACCCGTCCCGCAGAACCTTTTCCGTTTCCTCGGGATTCTTATAATAGCCCAGCATCACGTTGGCGCCCCGGTAGGCCAACTCGCCCACGCCGTTTTCGTCGGGATCCACCAGTTTTGCCTGGCCGCCCACCACAGGATAGCCGATATCGTCGGGGGCACGGTAGAAATCGTTGTGCATCAGGCAGACGGGGGAAGTTTCCGTCAAGCCGTAGCCGATATACACCTTAAATCCGAACCGTTCCATATCCCGATGGACATGCTCGGGAAGCAGCGCCGCACCGGAGAGGATTCGTGTCAGCCGTCCGCCGAAAGCATTTGCCACCGTAGAGAAAATCTTTCGGCCCGCCTCGGGATTCACAGCACGAGCCGCATCGGACATACGCCGCTGGACAGCCAGAAGTGCGTTTCCTCCCTTAATCTTTCCGTAGCGCTTGATGATGTTGTTGCGCAGGGTTTCCAGCACCAGGGGAACGGCGATGAGAACGGTGGGAGAAAACAGCTTGAAATCCTCCGTCAGGCGGCGGAGGGAATCGTTATAGGCAATGCTGGCGCCGGCGTAAAGGGGGGCAAGAAATCCCGCCATACATTCGTAGGTGTGATGCAGGGGCAAAATGGACAGCACCCGATCCTCCACGCCTACGGACACCATGCGAAGCACATTCATGATATTGGAGCAGATATTGTACTGGGACAGCATAACACCCTTTGCCAATCCGGTGGTGCCGGAGGTATACAGAAGGATGCCCAGCCCATGGGGATCCACACGATGATTCTCATAGGATGTGTCGCCCATGGCACGGAGCGTTTTTCCCGCGGCAATATATTCCTCAAGCGATGCCGTATTCAGACGCAGGAAATCCCCTGCCAAGGCCTCCACCTTCTCCGCCACATCGGGCAGATGCACAATGGCGGACAACTCGGAGTGATCCACCACGTACTGAAGTTCGTCCGGCTTCAATTCCCGATCGATGGGCACGATCACGCCCACGCCACAAGTGACGGCCAGATAGGTCAACGCCCAAGGATAGCCGTTTTTGCCCATGATGCCCACCTTTTTCCCATTCAGCCCCAGGGAATTGAGATAGGCGGCAAAGGCACGGACATCCTCATACGCTTCCCCGTAGGTAATCTCCCGAACGCCATCGCCTTCCCGGAAGGTAAAGGCGCACAAATCGCCGTACAATTCGGCACTGCCGCCGATCAGATCCCGAAAAGTGAGTATATCCCGCACATTGTAGACCAGTTTATTCATATTTAAAACCTCCGCGCATTCGGTGATTTTTCCGTTTCCGGAACAGTATACCATGAGTGCAAATTATTGTCAATACAACAATTTTTAATTTATTGTAAATACAATCTTTTATTCCGGGCTGCTGCATAAAAATACAGTCTTTGGAATAAAATTTTCTTGACTTCTTCCCGCTTTTTTTCCTTCAATGCCTTGACACACCCCCCGCATCGGTGCTATAATGAAACCAATCTTAGGATAAATTATACACGGAGAAGCGTAGTAAAGATGAGAAACGTATTCGTATACGCATTTTATTACTTTTACTTTTTTTACAACGTAAAGAAGTAAGAGTAATTTGTTGCGTGATTTTTACTGCGAATACAGGTCATCCCACCGATTCCGTTTTTGGGAAAGCCTCACAGTGAAAGCGCTGTGAGGCTTCATTTTTTATCTGGGTACTTTAATGATTATTATACCATACCGGAGGAACAATTATGATAGCCGTTTTGAAAAACACCGCCACAGAAGAGCAAATTCAAAATATAGTGGAATGGGTCCGCTCCCTCGGACTGGACGTGCACATCTCCCGGGGTGATTATCAGACGGTGCTGGGTCTGATCGGCGATACCGCCAAGATCGACGGCGATCTTCTCATCGGATTGGATGTGGTGGAATCCGTCACCCGCATCAGTGAACCTTTCAAGAGTGCCAATCGGAAATTCCATCCCGATGACACCATAGTCCATGTGGGTGACACCTCCGTGGGCGGAAATATCTTTGCGTTCATCGCCGGTCCCTGCTCCGTGGAGAGCGAGGAACAGCTTATCGGTATCGCCCGGGAAGTAAAACGCCGGGGTGCCACCATGCTCCGCGGCGGTGCCTTCAAACCCCGCACCTCTCCCTACGATTTCCAGGGACTGAAGGCGGAGGGCATCGATCTGCTGGTGGAGGCGAAGAAGGAAACCGGTCTGCCCATCGTAACCGAGATCATGAACGCCAATCATCTGCCTTTGTTTGAAGATGTGGACGTGATCCAGGTCGGCGCACGGAATATGCAAAATTTCGAACTTCTCAAGGAGCTGGGCAAAACCCGCAAGCCCATCCTTCTGAAGCGGGGTCTGGCCAACACCATGAAGGAATGGCTGATGAGCGCCGAGTACATCATGGCCGGCGGAAACGAAAACGTGATTTTGTGTGAGCGCGGCATCCGCACCTTTGAAACCTACACCCGCAACACGCTGGATCTGTCCGCTGTGTCGGTATTGAAGGAGCTGACCCACCTTCCCGTGATCGTGGATCCCAGCCATGCCACCGGTGTGGCACGGTACGTCAAGCCCATGGCGTATGCCGCCGCCGCCTGCGGTGCCGCCGGACTTATGATCGAGGTACACAACGATCCCCTGCACGCTTTGTGCGACGGTCCTCAGTCCCTGACGCCGGAGCAGTTCGGTGAGGTAGCCCAGGGCGTTGCCCGCATTCTGGAAGTGGCACGGGCATGACAGTCGGCATCATCGGCCTGGGTCTGATCGGCGGATCCATGGCAAAAGCATATAAGAAAAACAGCGACGCCGTCGTACTGGCGGCCGATCGGGATCACACCACCGTGGAATACGCCCGCCTGCAAGGCGCGGTGGACGGGGAATTGACTGCCGAAACCATTCCCGGATGCGATCTGATCCTCCTGGCGCTGTATCCCCAGGCGGCTATAGAATATCTGAAAAGTATTGCCCCTCGCATCGCCAAAAACACCCTGGTGATCGATTTGTGCGGCACCAAGCGGACCGTATGCGAGACGGGATTTGCGCTGGCTGAGGAATACGGATTTACCTTCGTGGGCGGTCATCCCATGGCCGG
>JAZSCY010000166.1:0-2674 GCA_045530875.1 Eubacteriales bacterium | reverse complement strand
TCGTGCATTATCTTTTGGAGAGACCGGACATTCCCGAAATGCAAAAGTATACGACATCCCCACGCATGTGACAATAGAGGATGAAAAAGCAGACAACCGAATGGTAGTCTGCTTTTTCATTATAGTTGTTGGATTTTTACCAGGTGTGGATCTCTTTGCAAATCTGTTCAAACGCCGGATTGTCGCGAATGGGATCAAACGATTTCCACTCCAACGCCTCAAGCATCGCCTTCTTGGAAATGTTTGCGTTTTGACTTTCCTCATTTCCCGCAAACAACACACATCCGCCCGACGCTCCGTCTGCAGGCTGTCCCCGCAGTTTTCGCAAGACGGCCATCATCTCCTCCAAATACGAAAGACACCGCTCCATGTCGTTCTTCTGTGCGGCTTCTTGCGCCAAGCGAATCGTTGCATAGAAATAGTAAGAAAAGTATTTCCCGTGGGTACAGGACAGCGCCAGCAGCATATCGTGCTCCAGGTGATAAACCTTGCACATGCTGTCCTGATCCTTTAAGGAGCGATACGTGCCCGCCAGATTCTGAATATCCCACAAAAGCCAATGCAGGGTGTGTGATATGGAATTCCCAATGCACGGCAGCGCCGCCTCGTACTTCTTCTCCATCTTCAAATGCATATATTTTGCCCGATCGCGAATATACTGTCCGCTCGGGGAAAAATAGACCAGTTCCGCCTCTGCTTTGTCCGTCTCCCCACCGTGAAAATAGATCTCGTACATAATACAATGAGAAGAAAACGCATCTTCCGGATTCTTTCTGAGATTTTTCGAGAATCTTTCTGCATTGCACACAATTTCCCGCTTTCTTTCGTTGCTCATTTCCTGCGAGCAAGAGGACAGCCATGCACAGGATAGGTTCAGAATGGCACGCAAAAGCTCCACGGAATCGGGATTATTTCGCAGCAGATCCACGTATTTTTTATACCTGGCACCGTAATTTTCATCCTCGCTCAGATCCGCATTCCAGGAAGAATCGATTCTTTCCATATCGTCCGCAATTTCTTCTCTACTCTTGCGGACATTGTTCAGCAGTGCATCGGTAGTGATTCCAAACAAGTCAGCAATGGGCACCAGTAGCGAAATATCCGGGGTGCCGCCGCCCACTTCCCATTTACTCACAGCCTGCGGGGTAACCAAGAGTTTTTGGGCGACATCTTCCTGCGTATATCCCGCTATTTTCCTGTAGTGCTTAAAAGTCTCTGCAAAAAACATACTTTTATCCTCCATAATTCTTGAATTACCGGATCCGTATCTAAATTATACCAGACAGGTCCATCGCCGTCAAACAACGCGTTTTCCACCACTTTATCAACCACTGGTTGATATTGTAAGAGGCGGCATGCGTCTGCACGCGGTGGAGTGGTTCGAGCCAAGAGAAGAAAGTAAATAAAGAAAGCATATCCGAATGGACATGCTTTCTTTTTGGAGCCTTAGGTTAAAAAAGTAACTATCTACGCAATGCTTTGAAATCTTCTCGCTCTCGAAGCGGCTCATAAATATCAAGGCCCAGTCTATTTTTAAGTTGTTCAGGAATCGTTTTATTAATATCGTCCAAACCGTTGATCATATATGTCAACATATTATCCTGTGAAAAGTGTATTGACAGACCCTCAAACACTCCGCACATACAGCATTTTTCCCCGCTTGGAATTCTTTGGGCATGATCCATCATAATTTGCAGATAGTTCACAGCCTTATCGTAATTGCCTTCCTTAATTTCAAACTCGGCCCTTTTTTGATAAGCACAACAAAGATTCTTATGGAAATCAAAATAATTACCGTCCGGAAATACCGCTTTAAGTATCTTTTCTTCCGTATCCAAAGCAGCAATCACATGCGGTTCCCTATCCTCTGCAAACCAATAAATCCTTGAAAGTGCAATACATAAACTGTTTAATCTCTGATAAACACTCCATTTTTTATGCTCCGTTAACTTCTCACCCTGCAAACACACTTCCATAGCTTTATCTCTGGTTAACGGGTTTTCACTCGGAAACATTTCCGCATACTTCAAAGCCTCGTCATGCTTATTCATATTTTTGAAGCAAACCATCGCATTCCAAATGGCTTTTTCCCGAATTTTTGGATCCTCACAGCCCGCAATTACTATATTATTATGCTTGATGGCACTTTCCATCATTTCTTCGGAATACAGCGCCGTCGGGTCCTCTTTATACTCGGCGCAATATGCTACGTACATTTCACACAGTGCCAGCCACGAAAGGTATTTATAGTCCATCGGGTATTCATTGACCGCCGCGAGCGCCATCTGATAATTATCTTTTGTGTCATATTTCAGATGATTATCGCAACGTTCATCAAATTCTGTGCGCCGTTCATCTATTTCTTCCTGTTTGCCGCCCAACAATTCGTCTGCTGACACATGTAAAACTCTTGTAAGCGGTACAATCAGCGCAAGATCGGGCGTGGTGAGACCACACTCCCATTTTGACACAGCTTTGTACGTCACACCGAGAAAATCAGCCAAATGCTCCTGTGTCAAATTGTTCTGCCTTCTAAGTTTCTTAATTCTTTGTCCAATGTTATGCATAGTATATCTCCATCAAATAATTAAGCACGGCCCTGCTTTGCATTGAGTATAACATATAACTGAAAAACTTACAACACCCACGCAAACGAGAAAAACTCTCTCACCGG
>JAZSCY010000156.1:0-5236 GCA_045530875.1 Eubacteriales bacterium | reverse complement strand
CGGGCGCAGCCCAAGAAACGGCGTTTCTTTTTGTTAACTTTTTCTTTGCTGCCCGTGCGACATTGACTGCGTCAAGTCGGCAAAGAAAAAGTGGCAAGCAACTTCAGCTATATCAAAAGGCGTGAGAAAGACTCAGACCCTTCCCCGAAAAAGGGTCCGCACCTCCAAAAACCTTGAAAAAAGGGAAGGGGATACCCCCCGCACCCACTCACACAGAATAAATAAACAAACAGGAGAATATACTATGAAACGGATAGCTGCCCTTCTTCTTGCGGCACTGATGATCCTCACCCTCGCTTCCTGCGGCGGCAGCGGCATGAATGAGGAGGAGATCCGGGATCTGTACCGGGATCTCCTCGAGAAATCCTACATCCTCAACGACGTGTATTACGGCGACGGACTTCCCTTCGTCAACGATCCCGAAACTATGGCATCCCTGGCGGGGGCGTCCTCCCGCTTCAGCTATATGCCGGTGGATAAATCCGCCCCCTATCAGAGCGAGGCGGCCATCCGAGAGGCTACGGAGGCTGTGTTTTCCAAAACTCTGTGCCGGCATCTGTTCACCTTGGCCTTTGAGGGCATGAGCACCGAGGACGAGAAAACGGTGGTGTTTGCCCGGTATATCGAGCAGGACGAGATCCTCACTGTGCGCATCGATCTGGCGGAGGAGGCGCTTCCTTTGGGCCGCACCTACGATTTCGATTCCATGCAGATCGAAATGGAAAACGGCACCCGAATCACCGCATCCTTTGATACAAAAATGGACGGGGAGAACTCCGTAAGAGTAAAAATCACCCTGGTGAAGGAAGAAAAGGGATGGCGGCTGGATTCACCTACCTATTGACAAATCCGGTATAATTGTGTACAATGAAGTAAATAATAAGACATATACGGAGGCTGTTATGGCAGACGAGAAGAACATGATTCCCGAGGAAGAAATGGAAGAGGTAGAGGTGTACACCCTGACCGATGAGGAAGGCAACGAAAGCCAGTTTGAATTGATCGGTGAGGCTGAGATCGACGGCGTAACCTACTACGCACTGACCGAGCTGGATGAGGAAGGCAATCAGGTCAGCGACGAGTACGTGGTGCTGAGAGTGGAAAAAGAGGGCGATGAGGATATTCTCGTTTCCATCGAGGACGATGAGGAATTCGATAAGGTAGCGGACTTCTTCGACGACCAGTTCTCGGATATCGATTACGATAAATAATCCGTGATCAGCCTGCGGTGTTGGTGATGGACGACTTCGTGGACCCACAACAGATAATTGGAGCCCGGAACTTCTTTTGCTGGGATGCAGACCTCCCGCTCTATCGCTCCTTTGACCGATAGTGCGGACGTTGGGAGCACAAAACAAAAGAGAGGGCACCACCTTGCGAGAGCAGGGTTCCTATCTTTTCGTTCACACGGCACAGCGGGTTTATATTGAAAATAAAAACGGCTATTGCGCATGCGGTAGCCGTTTTTTTGTTGTGTGGGAGGAAATATAAAAGGGGAGATCGTTCCACAGATCTCCCCTTTACATCCCCTCATGGGCTCGGGGCGATCCCCGAGGCCCCCAGAACGAAGTGTATCTAAATGGGATGACAGCAAAAACGCGCCACGCGGCAAATGCCGTCTGCGGACGGCAGTATAAGCTGTCATCGTAGGGGTCGACGTCCCCGGCGACCCGTATCGTAAACCACACGTACAGTTCCGTTATCTAAAACTTAACCCCTTCTCCTACCCCACATAAAAAAATGCCGCATTCGCGGCATCATGAAGTATATTTAGGAGTAGTCGCCACCACTCCGACTGACGGAAGGGAATGAGAAAGTTAGTTTATGAAACGATTCATTTTCCGCTGTCCTTATTCTCCCGCAAACCCTCGCACTCCTTGGAGTGCGTTCAAAAAACGAACGCGTCTATGCTGGCTTTCCCGTTTGGATATACATCGTTTCGGGGGTTTCGGGGGTGCCCCCTGAACCCATGGGAGGTTGTAAAGGGGGGACCTGCGGGGAGCGGTCCCCCCTTTGGTTCTTCCGGAGCGTTTGAAGATTCTCTCCAACACACAGACCCCCGCCCCTAACAAAAAGCACCGCCAAATGCTATCCTGCCAGATTAAACTGCTCCATAAATTCCTTTTTCAGCCCGATGGTGTCCGGGGTGTCATATACCGAATCGTTTTCGGTTAATTTCCCATTCTCATATGTAAATCGATTGTGATGGATTCTATCCATATCGTTTGTCACGTACAACCTGTGGATAATAACCGGCTTTGTCTCGTCTGTTGCCGTTATAATAAAATCCCCGAAATGTAGGCAATCGTTCGGCAGAAAAAACAGATTGTATATATCCATGATATCCACAGCCGATCCTGCCAGATTGATAAGAGATAGAAGCAGCAGCTCCTCTCTGCACGACGGGATAAAAACAGCCAGAATAGCCGGCACAACGGTTAACAGAAGAAAAGGAAAAGCATCAAAAAGAATCCATTGATACTTGCTGAATACACCAAAGGAGGGCTTACAATACGCACCGGCTCCCGTGAGACGAAATTTATTGGGGAAGAAACAGATTCTTTCCACTTTTCTTCCACATAGCCAGCAGAAAAGGGCATGGCACAATTCATGAACGGGAACGAACAGAATTAAAATTTGGGAGTAAAACATAAAGGGAAGCTGTCTGCGAAACAGAATATAGAAAACAGAAGAAAGAATTAACAGAATCCATGGCATGCTTTTTCGGATCTTTTTGCATCGGTCCACATAAGGAACATTTTTTGCGTTTTCAAAGGTATAGGATAAACGCGGATAAAAGTGGGATTCGTTTTTGAAAAAATGAATTTTCATAAAAAAAGTCCTTTCTTAAAAGATAAGATATTTGTAACCATTCACGAGAGCCAAGGAAAAAAGGGGGAGGTGAAGTTTATCTGGTGTGTTTGGTATGCGATATGAGGAGGGGGAAAAGAAACTACGGCGTTTGAGTTGGTTCTTTTTCCCCTCCTTAAGGTTTTCACACCCGCTCCATCACCATTCCCATGGCATGCTCTGACGCGGCACAGCGGATCTCCTCTCTTGTTCCGTGCGGATCGAAATGCACCGTCACCGATACGGGATCCTCACCCCGCACGCAAAGGCCGAAGCACACCGTTCCCACCGGGCAATCCTCACTCCCGCCGCCCGGTCCGGCAATGCCTGTCACCGATACGGCAATATCCGCCCCACTCAGGCGAAGAATCCCCTGGGCCATCTCTCTTGCCGTTTCCTCGGATACGGCGCCAAAGTTGTCCAGCGTCTCCATTTTGACGGAGAGAATCCGGTGCTTTACCTCGTTTGTGTATGTCACGGCGGATCCCAAAAACACATCGGACGCGCCGCTGACCGCCGTGATCCGATCCGCGATCTTGCCGCCGGTGCAGCTTTCCGCCGCCGCCATCCGCCATCCTCTTGCGCGCAATGCGTCGATCAGATCCCGTGCGGTGTTTCCTTCGTTCATCGTTCCCTCCTGAAGAATATCATCTTATGAAAATTCTATCATCCCCCGCGGTTTTTGTCAAGGGATTCCCCTTGCGTGGGGGGATGGGATGGGGTATAATAGAGGGGAGATGGGGCAGGGATAATGCCTCCCCGAAAAATAAGGAGATCGTATGTCCGCATTTGTACTGAAACTGCTGGCCGCCGCGTGTATGCTCATCGATCACGCAGGCATTCTGCTTTTTCCCTCCCAAACATGGATGCGCGCCGTGGGAAGGCTGGCCTTTCCCATTTTCGCCTATTTTATCGGCGAGGGATTTTACTACACCAAAAACCGCCTGAAATATTTTCTGCGCATTTTTCTTCTGGGCGTGGCCTTCCAGATCCTCTACGCCGTGGCGGGGTATTCCTTTATGCTGGGAATCCTCATCACCTTCTCCCTCTCTCTTTGCCTGATGGAGCTGCTCACCCGGGCGCAAAAGGGATTTTCTGAGGGAGAGGACGGCCCCGCCTGGCTGATCGCTTTCACCATGGCGGTGGTGGCTGTCGGATTTTTGTGCCACCACGTCGCGGTGGATTACGGATTCTTCGGCATCCTTTTGCCGGTGTGGATGGCGCCGTTTGGGAAGAAATCCCATCGTTTGGCGGCCTTTTCTGTGGGCCTTGTGGCCGTGTGCGTGTATTATGCCTACCCCACCTTCTGGGATCTGCAGAATCTGTGCCTGCTCGCCTTGCCGCTTCTTCTTTTGTACAACGGAAAGCCGGGCAAATACCGCCTGAAATGGTTTTTCTATATCTTTTATCCGGCGCATCTGGCCATCCTGTGGGGGATCGAATGGATGATGTACAACATCTTTTGAGGGAAATTTCCGTCAAATTCTTTACATAATTGTCGCCGGGTGCTATAATATCAGTAATATATATAATTTTCATCCCGAAAGGAATTTACATCATGGCAAATACAGTTCTGGTAGAAACCTCTGCCCGTCACGTACACCTCACCGAGGAGCATATCGAGATCCTGTTCGGTAAGGGACACGCCCTCACCCACAAGAAGGATCTGAGCCAGCCCGGCCAGTTCGCTTGTGAGGAGAGAGTAACCGTTGTGGGCCCCAAAAAATCCATCGCCAACGTAATCGTTCTCGGTCCCGCAAGACCGGCATCTCAGGTAGAAGTATCCCTCACCGATGCCCGCACCCTGGGCGTGGAAGCTCCCGTTCGTGAGAGCGGTGACGTAGCCGGATCCGGCGCGTGCAAGCTGGTAGGCCCTGCCGGCGAGGTAGAGCTCACCGAGGGCGTGATCGCCGCAAAGCGTCACATCCACCTGACCCCCGCCGATGCGGAAGGATTTGGTGTATCCGACAAGCAGATCGTCAGCGTAAAGGTTGAGAGCGCAGACCGTTCTCTGATCTTCGGCGATGTGGTTGTTCGCGTAAGCCCCAAGTTCGCTGCCGCTATGCACATCGACACCGACGAAGCCAACGCAATGCATGCAGCAGGCGTGGTATACGGCGAGATCCTGGCGTAAGGAAAAAGATAATCAAAGGGGAACCCTGTGAAAAGGGTTCCCCTTTTGGTTTTTGTCAAGGAGCAGAAAGATCAAAGGGGAGACCGTTTTTGGAAGATCAAAAGGGGGGATCGCTCCCCGCAGGTCCCTCCTTTACATCCTCCCATGGGCTCGGGGACACCCCGAGGCCCCAGAACGACGAACAGCAAAAAGGGCGAGCCAGCATAGACGCCATCGTTTTTTGAACGCACTCCAAGGAGTGCGAGGGAAAGC
>JAZSCY010000092.1:0-1796 GCA_045530875.1 Eubacteriales bacterium | reverse complement strand
AGGGGGAATGTCAGGCAGCCGGAGGCATGATACTCCACGTTGTCCCCCGCAAATTCCGTAAAGCCATGCTTTTGCCGGAGATACGTCACCTTTTCTTCCACAGCATCCCTATCCACGGACCGCACGTCGTCCCGGACCAATTTCAATTCGCCGTCCGCATATTTGGCGTACTGCATGCCGTAATTGCCGATCACGTCCACGGCCAATCCCTGCAGCTGATTATAAATGCGCATGCACCCGCCGGCACCCACCAGTAGGATGCGGTAATTCTGTCCCAGTTTCTCCAGGATAGCCCGATTCTTTTCGTCCAGCGGTGTTTTATGCTGGGTCAGAGTGCCGTCCAGATCAAATGCAAAAACCTTTATCATATAACTCTCCTTGAGGATATCATTGACTTCCCGTTGTTTCTATGATACTATTATACCGAAGGTGCGCAAAAAACGCAACATGCGGTCGCAAACATGATATTTTTTCACTTTATTCACCCAAAATTATCATTTTTCTTGCGCAAATACGCAACCGGGAGTGAAGGCGATGTATAAAAACGAGCGGGAGGAAGAGATCCTCCATCTGATTCAGCAGTCCGGCCACATGAGCATCCGGGATCTGGCCGAGAAAACCTACACCAGCCAATCCACCATCCGACGGGATCTGGAACGCATGGAGCAGAGGGGATTGATCCGGCGCCGTCACGGCGGGGCGGAATCGCTGCTATTGCTCCGGCCGCCGCAGATGATCCGCCGCCAGCACAATCCGGCGGAAAAGCAAGCCATCGCGCGAAAAGCGGCGGCGTTGGTCACGCCGGGCAGCACCATCTTCATCGATGTATCCACCACCGTGCAGTACATGATCCCCTATCTGGCCGGGGTGGATCAGCTGACGGTATACACCAACGGCGCAGACACTGCCATGCGGCTGACCGCATCTCGGATCCGCACCGTCAGCACCGGCGGGGAATTGTTCGCCGAATCCATGGCATATGTGGGGCCGGTGGCGGCGGATGCGGTGCGGAATACTTATTTTGATGCTATGTTTTTCTCCTGCGCGGGATTCGACGACCGGGTGATCAGCGATTGGTCCGAGCCGGAGAGTGTCCTCAGGCGGGTGATTCTGGAGCAATCGAAAAAGCGGTATTTTCTGGCGGATCACACCAAGCGAGGCAAGCGCTTCACTCACATCGTTTGCCGCGTGTCCGACGTGGATGAAATTTTGAGCGAATAAAAAACTGCCCTGTCGGGCAGTTTTTTATTATACGATCATTCCGATTCGGCCAGACTCTGAAGCCACTGAACGGCTTCCTTGTAATACGCTTCGTTTCTGGCGGGGTTGAACCAGGCCCAGCGGGGATTGGTGAGGAGGTCGAGAACATACTCCGCAGAAGCATACACCTGAAGTTTCCCCAATCCGTATATCCGATGAATCTCTCCGTCCGGAGCTTGCATATTGAACCACTTTTTATCCACGCGCAAGCCTCCAAACAAGGCCGCGCCCGTATCCAGATATTCCTCCGTCAGGCTATGGAATCGTTTCATTTTCTCCATAGCGGAAAGGAATTCCGCCCGACCGGCATCAACCTCACCCATGCCGAACAATCCCGCGGCATACACCAGTTGTTTGTAAGCGTAGAAAGCCAGCCATCCGTCGGGGATTTCCCCGTCCTTACCGAAGGATGCGATGGTGTCCATCACGCTCTTATGATACGCCACCTTGGCTGCCGCCCCCGCTTTGTCCGGATAGCGCATATCCAGCAGATTGGCCGTAGCCTCCAGATTGTGCTGCGCCAGACACAGTTTTTC
>JAZSCY010000324.1:0-1959 GCA_045530875.1 Eubacteriales bacterium | reverse complement strand
ATGAATACAGCATATCTTGTAGCGGATAACATCCCCCGGGACGGCATCACGGACGCGTCGGACGCCATCCAGCAGATGATTGACGAAAACCCCAATCGCACCATCTTTTTCCCGGACGGCGTGTATCGGTTGAGAAATCCCATCTGCACCCCCGCCGATCCGGCGAAAAGCGTATCCCTGCAGCTGGCTTCCTTTGCGGTATTCCAGGCATCCCCCGATTGGGATTCGACGGAAGCCATGGTCCGTCTGGGCGGCATCCATCCTGCCAACAACATCTTTGAAAACGGAAGCAATTATTTCTTCAGCGGCGGCATCGTGGACGGCAATAACGTGGCAAACGGCCTCTCCATCGACGGCGGCCGGGAAACTATGATCCGGGACACCTCCATCAAGCACGTGATCATGGGTATCCATATCAAGCATGGCGCCAACAGCGGTTCCTCCGACAGCGATATCTCCGGGGTGAACATCACCTGCACCGGCACAAAAGATTCCGTGGGCGTGCTGATCGAGGGCGCGGACAACACCTTGACCAATATGCGCATCTGCCGTGCCCATGTGGGCGTGCGCATCAAGACCGGCGGCAACGCTTTGCAGAATGTGCATCCGTTGTACAGCGGAAACTATTCGGATTACGATGACGCCTGCGCTTTCTGGGATGAAAACACCAACAACTGGTACTACTACTGCTACAGCGATCAGTACGGTATCGGATTCCGGGTGGCGGACTGCTGCCGCAGCCAGTTTACCGGATGCTTCGCCTATTGGTACGGCCCCGGCGGAGGTATTCACACCGTGGTAAAAGCAGACAAGCGATTCAACGCCCTGTTCGACAATCTGCGCGTTGGTTTCCGCTTCCCCGAGGTAAAAAGCATCGTGCTGGATGCGGGCGAGGAGGGCGGATTTGGCGTGTTCAACCGGCTGATCGTCACCGAATCCATGGTCAGCGAGGACACCTACAAAAAGCATGTGCAAAACGGAATCTTCCCTTATTGATAAAGTAAATGTAAGAACACCACCGGGTCGCTCGGTGGTGTTCTTTCTTGTGGGGATGCGGGAAGGATCGCCCGGGCAAACCTAACATATACCGATAATTTTTCTCACTAAATGCGTTATTGATTTTCGTCTGCCCCTACTGTAAAATAAAGATGTCGACAGAGAAAACGCTTTGCAAGGCCGAAGAAAACCCCACAAGGAGGAAATTATGAAACTGACTATCGGTGAGAATATCCGCTGTTTCCGAAAGAAAAACGATCTGACACAGGAAGCCCTGGCCGAGTGTTTGGGCGTAAGTTATCAATCGATCAGCCGCTGGGAAAACGGCACCACCTATCCCGATCTGGAACTGATCCCTGCCATCGCCGAGGTGCTTTCCGTGTCGGTTGACGAGCTTCTCGGCATGCCGCAGATCGAAAAAGAAAAACGCGCTGAAAAAACATTCGACGAGCTCCGGCGCGAGTGTATGAAACGGGATTATGACGCGGAGAAAATTGTACATCTTCTTCGTGACATACGCAGAAATTATCTGAGCAGCAACTCCGCCTGGCGTCCGTGGAGTGAAGGAAACGACCGGGCTTTCCGTGATCCCAAAATACTGCCCGAGGTGCGTTTGCTGGCGGAAGCGTATCTGGAACGTAATCCGATGTATCCCCACACCATTGAAACTATGGCAGACGTGGAGGATGAGGAACATTTGCCTGCTTTTCTGGAAAAGCACACCACATCTTTTGATTGCTCGGAACGCGCGTTGCTGTTCAGAAGATATCAACGTCGCAGGGACGCGGAAAAATTCGAGCCCGAGCGCAGATATCAACTGTATAAAGCTTTCGAAGGCCTGCTTTACCCAAGCAATCTGTTAAAATGGGGAGAAAGCAACGAAAACAAAGCGGCGGGAAATCAATTTATGGAAACGATACTGTCATGCATCCGCAGTGAAGCCGAGGATGACCGGCCGGATAT
>JAZSCY010000300.1:0-5042 GCA_045530875.1 Eubacteriales bacterium | reverse complement strand
TGGGGGCAAAGACCCACGGCATCGGCACCGTGGGAGTTTTATGGGGCTATGGCTCCGAGAAAGAACTGACGGAGGCGGGCACCATCGCCTTGGCATCCGCACCGCATATTTTGGAGGAAATACTACTGTATGGCAAAGACTGAATTGGGCGTCGCCCTGAACACCGCTTTCGGCACGAAAATTGAGGAGCGCATCCATAATGTGCTGGAGGCGGGATTTGACAACGTAAGCATGGTCTGGGGAGAAACGGAAGAAGATCGTGAGAAATTCTACCGCCAGGCAAAATATATAAAGGAACAGCATGTGCCCGTTTTCTCCGTGCACGCGCCCCTGTATCCCACTTCCTTCACCGATCTGGGCATCGGCGTTATGTGGGAATCGGATGAGGCGGCCCACACTTTCCGGGATCTTCTGTGCCGCTGTGCCAGAGAGGTGGCCGAGCACACGGGCGCGCCCTATCTGGTCGTCCATCCCACCTTCGCCCCCACCATGCCCGCCCCCACGGAGGCAGGTGTGGAGAATTTTTTGTACGTGGCGGAATACTGCCGCTCGGTGGGAATAAAAATGGCGCTGGAAACCATGGAGGTGCCCAGCCATCTTCGCTGTCTGCTGGACAATATTTCCCCCGATCTGGCGGGCGTTTGCTGGGACAGCGGCCACAATCAGGCATACACTCCGGATGTGAACTGGCCGAAACAGGCGGCCGGACGCATCCTTTGCACCCATCTCCACGACAACCGGGGCAAGACCATGGGCCCCATCCCCAACACCCTCTGCGACACCCATTTTCTCCCCTTTGACGGGATCCGGGACTGGGAATCCGCCATGGTAGATCTGGCCGAGAGTGGGTATCGCGGTCCCCTCACCCTGGAAGTGAAACGGGGACGGGATATTTGCGAGCAGCTTCCCATTTATGCGGAATGGGGGGAGGCACGCTTTATGAAGGAAGCCTACGCCCGGGCGGATCGACTCCGCCGGATTTTTGAGGAGACGTGCTGTCGTTTGGACGGCTGATTCCCATCGGAGGAATTTTTATGCTGGAAAACATCCACTCCATAGCCGATATAAAACACCTCACCGCCTCGGAGATCACCGCTTTGTGCGAGGAGATCCGGGAAGAGATTCTCACCGCCGTTTCCAAAAACGGAGGTCATCTTGCATCCAATCTGGGCATTGTGGAAACTACGGTGGCCCTGCATCGGGTATTCGATTCTCCCCGGGACGCCATCGTTTTTGACGTGGGGCATCAGTGCTACGCCCACAAAATTCTCACCGGCCGTTGGGCGGGATTTTCCGAATTGCGCAAATACGGCGGTTTGTCCGGCTTCCCCCGGCGGGAGGAAAGCGAGCACGATCCCCTATCCGCCGGTCATTCGGGACCGGCCCTCTCCTGTGCCATCGGCATGGCAGAGGCCAATCGGCAGACGGGCAGCGACGCATGGACGGTAGCCGTGATCGGGGACGCCTCCTTCGGCTGCGGTATGGTGTACGAGGCACTCCAGAACTGCGCCAAGCGGGGTTTGAAATTGCTCATCGTCCTCAACGACAACGAGATGTCCATCTCCAAAAACGTGGGGGCGCTGTCCGATTATTTTACAAAAATCCGACTGAGCCGGGGCTATTTCGCCTTCAAGCACACGGTGCACAAGATCTGCGCCAAAATCCCCGTTCTGGGGCGGGGCGTGATCCGCTGTGCCATCGGCGTGAAGGAATTCATTAAGCGGACGCTGAACCGCAAGAACATTTTTGAAAATCTGGGGCTGGAATATCTGGGCCCCGTGGACGGCAGCCGGGAGGACGTACTGGAATACGTTTTCCGGGAAGCGATGGGGTGCGATGTCCCCTGCATCGTCCATGTGATCACCCAAAAGGGCCGGGGATACGCGCCCGCTGAGGCTTCCCCCGACCGATATCACGCCGTATCTCCCTTTGATCGGGAGGCGGGCATTCCTGAGGCGGGGGAGAAGATGACGTTCTCCCGGGCTTTTGGGGAATCGCTCACCCGACTGGCCAGCGAGGACGATCGCGTCTGCGCCATCACCGCCGCCATGCGGGATGGGGTTGGTCTGAGCGGCTTCGCAAAATCCTTCCCCGATCGGTTTTACGATGTGGGCATCGCCGAGGAGCACGCTGTCAGCTTTGCGGCCGGTCTTTCCCGGGGCGGTCTTGTCCCGGTAACGGCGCTGTATTCCACCTTCGCCCAGAGAACCTTTGACCAGGTGCTCCACGACTGCGCCCTTCAGAAATTGCCTATGGTCCTGGCGCTGGATCGGTGCGGCATCGTTCCCGGCGACGGCTCCACCCATCAGGGACTGTTTGACGTGGGACTTTTTACACCCATCCCCGGGGTGGAGGTGTATACCCCGGAATCCTACACGGAATTGGATGACTATCTCACCCGGGCGGTTCATTCTCCGGCTATCAGCGTGATCCGCTATCCGAGAGGCTCACAGACGGAGTACGACCGCAGCATCTGGCAGGCGGCGGGAGGGGATCTCTTCACCGCCGATTTCCCGGGGAATAAGAAAGGTGAGCCCCTTGTGATCCTCGCCTACGGGCGGATCGCCTACGAGGTGCTCCGTGCGGCGGCACAGATCTTTCTCACCCGGCCGGTGCGCGTGATCCGGCTGGGCAAGCTGCATCCGCTGGACGGAAAAACTCTTTTGTCCGCCATAGGGGATGCCCGCCGCTGTCTGGTGGTGGAAGAAGGCATGCGTCGGGGCGGCATCGGCGAGAGGATCGCTACCATATGTGCGGAATCCCAGGCGGAGATAACGGTAAAGATCCTGGCCGCCGAGGATTTTGTTCCTCACGGGGATGTGGCATCCCTCACCTCCCTTCTGGGGTTGGATGCGGACGCCATCACGAAAGCAGCGGAATTTTAAGAATACAAAAACCGGTCTGTGCATGCAGACCGGTTTTTTGTTTAGGAATCAAAGGGGGATATTGCTCCGCAGGAATGATCAAAGGGGAGGTCGCTCCGGGAAGAGAAAAAGGGGGGACCGCTCCCCGCAGATCCCCCCTTTGCATCCCCCATGGGCTTAGGGGAGCTCCCCCAAGACCCCCCGGAACGACGTTTATGTTGGGGGATATGGACAACATAGACGCCATCGTTTTTTGAATGCGCATCGAAGATGCGCAGTATATAGCTATCATCGTAGGGGACGGCGCCCACGACGTCCCGTCAACTACATCCAACGTCCAGTTCCGTTATCTTAAAATCAACCCGCTTCTCCTACTCAACATAAAAAAATGCCGCCGCGGCGGCATCTTGAAGAATAGTTAGGAGTAATCCTTATCCCATCGACTGACGGATGGGAACGAGGAAATGAGATAACGGGACGTCGTGGGCGCCGTCCCCTACCATTTTGTCTATCCCTCGCACTCCTTGGAGTGCGTTCAAAAGACGATCGCGTTTATGCGGCTCTCCTGTTTTGCTGTTCGTCGATCTGGGGGCCTCGGGGACCTCCCCGAGTCTATGTGGGGATCCCAAAGGGGAGACCTATGAAACGGTCTCCCCTTTGATTCTCCATACAGCATCTTCGGTAAACGCGCAGATTGAATTTCACAGCGCGGGAGGAGTAAGCCCCTCCCCTCACGCCTCAATCCCCTGGGCCTTCACGCACTTACCGTTCCCGTCGATCTCGAACAGCACACCGTGGATGGCGCGCTGCCCTTTGGCGGGAGTAAAATACACCGGCGTCTTCAGGCGGAATTTGTGGAGAATATCCTCCGTGGCCACGCCCAGAATCCCCGCATGGGAGCCGCACATGCCCACATCCGTAATATATCCCGTGCCGCCGGGCAGAATTTGCGCATCGGCGGTGGCCACGTGGGTATGGGTACCGAACACGGCCGACACCCGCCCGTCCAGATACCGGGCCAGGGCCATCTTTTCGCTGGTGGCCTCCGCATGGATATCCACGATCACCGCGTCGTACTTGCCCTCGTTCATTTTCAGAATCCGATCCGCCGTGTCAAAGGGGGATGCCAGGCTTTCCATATACACGCATCCCGCCAGATTGATGACCAGCACACGCCGGCCAGCGGCGTCCGTGATGCAAAAACCGTGACCGGGCACCGCATCGGGATAATTGGCGGGACGGATCCAAAGATCCTCATCGTCCAGATAGGAGTACACCTCCCGCCGGCGCCAGGTATGATTTCCTCCCGTGATCACGTCCGCCCCGGCTTCCAACAGTGTCCGGGCGGAATCGGGGGTCATGCCGTTGCCGGGGGCGGAATTCTCCCCGTTCACGATCACCAGATCCGCCATAAGGGAATCCCTCAGGCGGGACAAAGCACGTCCGGCGGTAACGGTGGCGAGACCCTCTTCGCCCACCACGTCACCCAAACAAAGAATACGCATATCTGCCTCCGAATGTTGATAAAAACAGGAGTTGCTGCATACAGTATGCGGCAACTCCCTCAATTCTATGATTATTTTGCGTAGTCGGTTGCCCGATTCTCGCGGATGATGCTGACCTTGATCTGGCCCGGGTACTCCAACTCGCCCTCGATCTTCTGGGCAATCTGGCGGGCAACAAGTGCCATATCGTCATCCTTGATCTGCTCCGGCTTCACCATGATGCGAAGCTCACGGCCGGCCTGGATAGCAAAGCTCTTCTCCACGCCGCCAAAGCTGTTGGCGATCTCCTCCAGACGGGTGAGACGCTTGATGTAATTCTCCAGATTCTCACGGCGTGCGCCGGGACGTGCCGCAGAGATAGCATCCGCCGCCTGCACGATCATAGCCAAAAGGGTACGGGGCTCCACATCGCCGTGGTGGGATTCGATGGCGTGGATCACGTCGGCGGATTCCTTGAACTTCTTCGCCAATTCCACACCCAGCTGTACGTGGGATCCTTCCACCTCCTGGGTCAGCGCCTTGCCGATGTCATGAAGCAGACCGGCACGCTTGGCCATGGTGGAGTCGCAGCCCAGCTCGTCGGCGATGATGCCGGAGAGGAGGGATACTTCGATGGAGTGCATCAGCACGTTCTGGCCGTAGCTGGTACGGTACTTCAGTCGGAAGTCGGAGG
>JAZSCY010000338.1:0-4303 GCA_045530875.1 Eubacteriales bacterium | reverse complement strand
AACTTTAACTTTGCATTCGATTTGGTGGATGCCTTGGCAGAAAAGGAACCCGAAAAGCTTGCAATGTTACATATCGCAAAGGACGGCACCGAGCGCGGATTCACCTTTAAGGATATAAAGAAAGCATCTAACCAGTGCGCTAACTACTTTAAGTCCTTAGGTATAAAGAAGGGCGACAGGGTAATGCTTGTGCTTAAGCGCCATTATCAGTTCTGGCTTTGTATGATGGCTTTAAATAAGCTTGGCGCTATTGTTATTCCTGCTACCAATCAGCTGCAGGAGCACGATTTTGAGTATCGCTTCAAGACGGCCGGTGTCAGTGCCATCATTTGTACCGCGGATGGTGACACAGCCCATCAGGTGGATCTGGCGGCAGAGAAGTGCCCCGATCTGAAGCACAAACTGATCGTAAACGGTGAGCGTGAGGGATGGCGTACCTTCGATGAAGAGTATACGCTGTACAGTACCCATTATCTCCGCACAGAGGATGCACCCGGCGGGGATGATACCATGCTGATGTATTTTACATCCGGCACTTCCGGCTATCCCAAGATCGCCGCCCATACGTACAAGTATGCCCTCGGCCATTTCCACACTGCGAAATATTGGCACAATGTAGATCCCGACGGTTTGCACTTTACCATTTCCGATACCGGTTGGGCAAAGGCTATGTGGGGTAAACTGTACGGCCAGTGGTTGTGCGAGGCAGCCACCTTTGTATACGATTTCGATCGCTTTGACGCATCGGATATCATGCCCATGTTTGCAAAGTATCAGATTACCACCTTCTGCGCTCCGCCTACAATGCTCCGTATGATGATCAAGCAGGATCTGTCCCATTATGATTTCTCCTCGGTCAAGCATATGACCACCGCCGGCGAGGCATTGAACCCGGAGGTATACCGTCAGTTTGAGAAGGCAACGGGCCTTCAGATTCTGGAAGGATTTGGCCAGTCCGAGAGCACGATGATCATCGGTAATATGACCGGTGCATCCCACAAAATTGGCTCCATGGGTAAACCGGCTCCTATCTACGACGTATCCTTGATGGATGCGGATGGTCAGGAAGTGGCTGTCGGTGAATCCGGTGAAATCGTTATCAATGTTCAGAATGGCATGCCTTGTGGTCTGTTCTCCGGTTACTACAACGATCCGGAAAAGACTGCGGAGGTTCTTCACGACGGCTATTACCATACCGGCGACGTGGCATGGCGTGATGAGGACGGCTTCTATTGGTATGTAGGCCGTGTGGATGACGTTATCAAGTCCTCCGGCTATCGTATCGGTCCCTTCGAGATCGAAAGCGTTATTATGGAATTGCCCTACGTTCTGGAGTGCGGTGTGTCTGCCGTGCCCGATGAGGTGCGCGGCCAGATCGTCAAGGCCAGCGTCGTTTTGGTAAACGGAACGGAAGGGACGGACGCACTGAAGAAAGAGATTCAGCAGTACGTCAAGGATCGTACCGCACCGTACAAGTATCCCAGAATCGTGGAATTCCGCGAGTCGCTGCCCAAGACAGTCAGCGGAAAGATCCAGCGAAACAAGCTGTGAGGTTGCCCGATGGAATATAAGCGATTGACCATGCTGTGCGGCCATTACGGGACGGGAAAAACCAACGTAGCGGTCAATCTGGCATTGGATCTGAAAAAGCAGTACCCGAGGGTAGCTGTGGCGGATCTGGATATTGTGAATCCGTATTTCCGTACCAAGGATAGTGAGGCGGATTTTGAGAAGGCGAACATCGAGCTGATCTGCTCCCGCTACGCCAACACCAATCTGGATATCCCGGCGCTTCCGGAGAATCTGTACCGCATTACCGAAGACCGGGAGACCAAAATGATTCTCGATATCGGTGGAGATGACAGCGGTGCTATCGTTCTCGGACGTCTTGCCCCCGCGATTCTTGCGGAAAATGATTATGAAATGCTGACGGTGATCAACAAGTACCGCCCCTTGACCCCGGATGTGGAATCTACCATCGAAGTGCTTCGTGAGATCGAGGCAGCAAGCAAAATCCCGTTTACGGGCATTGTGAATAATTCCAACATCGGGGAGGAGACTGCCCCGGAGGATGTGCTGGCGTCCCTTTCCTATGCGGAGTCACTTGCATCTCAAATGGGAATTCCTGTGGTAATGACCACCGTGAAATCGGACTTGTATGAGGACTTGGCGGGGAAGATACAAAATCTCGTCCCCTTGCATCTCCAGAAGAAATATTTCTAAAGCAAAGTCTCTGACTTGCCCATATATTTGCTATTATATAACGAGGTGATAAAAATGGCAAAACTTACATTCAAAACGGATATCTGTAAAGGATGCGGCCTGTGTGTGGATGCTTGTCCCAAAAAGCTTCTTCGGCTTGCGCAGGAAAAGATCAATAAAAAGGGTCACCATCCTGCAGAAATCACGGATGAATCCGCATGCGTCGGCTGTGCATCCTGTGCGATGATGTGTCCGGATTGCGTAATCAAGGTAGAAAGGTAAGTGGATAAAATGGCAGAAAAAGTACTTATGAAAGGCAATGAGGCGATCGCGGAAGCAGCGATTCTGGCCGGTTGCCGTCACTATTTCGGTTATCCCATCACTCCCCAGACGGAAATCGCTGCCTATATGGCCAAGAAGATGCCCAAAATCGGCGGCACCTTTTTGCAGGCAGAGAGCGAAGTAGCTGCTATCAATATGGTTTACGGCGTTGCTTCCACCGGTAAGCGGGTTATGACGTCCTCCTCCAGCCCCGGAATCTCTCTGAAGGCGGAAGGACTGTCCTATCTGGCCGGTGCGGATCTGCCCGCATTGGTTGTAAACGTACAGCGCGGCGGCCCCGGTCTTGGCGGTATTCAGCCCAGCCAGTCCGACTATTTCCAGGCAACCCGCGGCGGCGGACACGGCGACTATCACATGATCGTTCTGGCTCCCGCCTCCGTACAGGAGATGGCATCCCTTACCGTAAAGGGATTTGAGTTGGCAGATAAGTACCGCATGACCTCCATGATCCTGGCTGACGGTACTATGGGCCAGATGATGGAGCCGGTTTCCCTGGATTTTGTGGCGTCCCAGATGGTGGAGAAGCCCTGGGCTACCACCGGCACGCAGATGAGCCGTCCCCACAATATTGTAAATTCTCTTTTCCTGCAGCCAGATGAGCTGGAAAAGTACAATTTCTCCCGCTATGAGCGCTACCGCCAGATCGAGGAAACGGAAGCCATGTGGGAGGAATACAGAATGGAAGACGCTGAAATCTGCGTAACCGCATTCGGTATTGCTGCCCGTGTTTCCAAGAACGCGGTGGACGAAGCCCGTAAGATGGGAATCAAGGTCGGTCTGATCCGTCCTATTACGGTTTGGCCGTTCCCCAAAACTCCCTTTGCTAAGGCTGCGGATCAGGTGAAGGCGTTCATTTCCGTGGAGCTTTCCATGGGACAGATGATCGAGGATGTGAAACTGGCTACTTCCTGCAAAAAGCCTGTATATCTCAAGGACCTGCAATGAGCTGAGGGAAAAGTGCTACATATGTAGCAAGTCTTATGAAGCTTTTCTGAACCTTTGCATCTCCTCTGTAAACGTCAATGGTATAACTGAGTGTCTGGAAAGTATAGAAGCTGATACCTATAGGTAAGGCAAGACCGAGAAGTCCGAATTCAGTGTTAAACAAACCGTTTACGTTACTGATAAAAAAGTCTGAGTATTTGAAGAAGCCCAAAGCTCCAAGGCTTGTGATAACACTTGTCCACAAGAAAACTTTTGACCATACAGTTTTTCTGAATCTATCGATCAAAAGACCGTGAATATAGCTTGAAACTGTCGTAGCTATCATCAGAATGGTGTAAATAGGTTCACCGTAAAAATAGAAGAAAAAGCTTGAAATGAAAAGCACGAAGTTTTTAGCTTCAAAATAAACCCATTCTCCGCTTTTCTTTTTGAATATTTTAAATTTGAACGGTACTATAAAGTAAAGCAAAAGCACCGCTGCAAAAAAGTAATACAGGAAGCTGATACTTGAAAATAGCATAGTTTTCTCCTTGATTCCGTTTTTTAGTAAACGGATTGAGATATTTCCCAATCCGTTTACAAATCTTATGTTCTACAAATTATTTTGCGGAGTTTTCAATAGTTTCAACGAATACGTTGTAGAAACCGTCTTTCTGTTCTGCTGTGAAACCGTGAGGATTTTCAGCGTCAGCAACTACCATCATGGAGAAGTAAACGATGTTTTCGTAGTTTTCACATACTGTTGTGTTAGCCATTGTGCAGATGTTCCATCTGGGGTCACAGTTGTCTGTGAGGGACTTCTTGAATGCTTCAA
>JAZSCY010000407.1:0-4135 GCA_045530875.1 Eubacteriales bacterium | reverse complement strand
CTTTTATTCAGCATGATATGGATGCCGTTGTTCTGGCAAACTACGCAAATCAGCATGCTCCTTACGCTATCCGCCTGATGAAGAGCGGCCGTCACGTAATGAGTGAGTGCCTGACTTGCGCTACCATGAAGGAAGCGGTTGAACTGATCGAGGCTGTAGAGGAGACCGGTAAGATCTACACCTACGCTGAGAACTACTGCTACTTCAACACCACCTTTGAAATGATGGTTCGCTACAAGAAGGGCGATATCGGTGAGCTGATGCAGGCAGAGTGCGAATATCTGCACGACTGCTCCTCCATTTGGCCCAGCATTACATACGGTGAGCGCAATCACTGGCGTAACAACATGTCCTCTGTATTCTATTGCACCCACTCCATCGGTCCCGTTCTCTTCGCAACGGGTCTGCGTCCGGTTCGCGTAAGCGGCTTTGAGACCAGAAACATGGACTTCATGCGCAAGCTGGGTGATCCCTCCGGTTCCGCCGGCACTCTGCTTCTGACCCTGAACAACGGTGCAATCGTTAAGAGCATCGATATGAACCTGCGCCGTCACGGTAACAACTACATCCTGTACGGTGATCGCGGTGTAATGGAGACTGACCGTTTCAACTCCAGAATGCTGCACGTTCGTCAGGAAGGCCCGCAGAACTGCACCGGTGACTGGTTCTCCTACACTCCTCAGTTCACGGATGAGCGCGCAAGAGGTGCAGGACATGGCGGCGGTGACTACTTCACCACCAACTACTTCATCGACAGAGTTCTAGGCAACGATGACGTTAAGCCCTACACCATCGATGTATACCAGGCAGTGGATATGTGTATCCCCGGTATCCTGGGCTTCCGTTCCATCATGAACAAGAACGTTGGTATCGACGTTCCGAACCTGCGCAATAAGGAAGAGCGCGACGCATTCCGCAACGACACCTTCTGTACCTTCCCTGAGGTTGGCGGCGATCAGTATGTTCCTTGCAACATCATGCAGGCTAACAAGGACGAGGTTATCGAAGACGCTGTTTACGATGAAGTTCGCCGTAAGTGGCAGTGCGGCGAGAGAGGCTAATCTCCCTCATAACGCAAAACAATACACCCGCATGGGCATCCATGCGGGTGTTCTTTTGTTATCTTGTGGGCGGAATCAGCTTTACATCTTCCTCGGGAGTGATGCCGATTTTGCGGCAGAATTCCCGTGCCATGGCCTCGCCCGTGGGATCGGTGAGGGCGGCGGCGTTATGGGCATCCACACCCACAACGTAGCGGTTGCCTACCTCGGCGGCGATGCGGTAGAATCGCTCGGAGGGATAGTTCCTTTTGCCGATCATACCCAGGATGTTCACCTCCAGGGGGATATCCATTTCCTTGATCTCCCGGCAGAAGGGAAGCATATGCTTGCGGTAGATTTCATCGTCTCCCGTGAAATTTACCAGATCGGGATGGGCCAGATAGGTGAAGCAGCCCGTGTGCAGACCGGCCAGCACCTGGGAGGTGTGGCGGATCAGATGCTCTTCCTTGTCGGTGGGCAGGAAATTGTGCTCCAGACCGATCTCGTTGTCGTCCAGATGCTGACCGAGGATCATATAATCCAGGTTGTACGGGCGGATGAGGGCCAGCAGAGCGGGGAACAGGGCGGGATAATATTCCGCCTCCAGACCGATTTTGATGTCGATTCTGTCCTTGTATTCTTCCTTCAGCGCGCGGAGCGTGCTGCAGTAGTCGGAAAGCTCCTCCGGCCGCATGCGGAAGTGGGAATAGTAATCGCCGGGGAAAATCTGGGGGGCGTGATCCGCAAATCCAAGGGTTTCGATGCCGGCGGCGATGGCGGCTTCAATGTATTCCCGTTCCGTATTCTGCGCGTGACGGCAGCGGACGGTGTGGGTGTGATAATTGTGCTTCATGGTGTCACCTGATTCTTATAAAATGTGCCGACGGAGGTCGGTCGGATATGCTTGTATAATGATAGCACAAAACGGCGTGGAGTGCAAGGCGGCGGGCGGGAATTTTCCCCGTAAGTATTTACGAAAATGCATTGATTTTTTATAGGGTTACCAGTATAATGTAAACAGAAATATATACAATAACGGAGGAAATACCATGAAAATCGAAGAAATCCTTTCCTATGTGGATCATACCCTGCTGGCCCCCGCCGCATCCTGGGAGGAGATCCGTCAGATCTGCGACGACGGCATGAAGTATAAGGTGGCATCCGTGTGCATCCCGGCGGATTACGTATCCCGTGCCGCCGAGTATCTGGCCGGACGTCTGCCCGTGTGCACCGTCATCGGTTTTCCCTGCGGCTATTCCACCACGGCCGTCAAATGCGCTGAAACGGCAGACGCTGTGAAAAACGGCGCGTCTGAGATCGATATGGTCATCAATATCGGCCGACTGAAGGACAAGGATTACGACTATGTTCTGAATGAGATCCGTGCCGTTAAGGAAGCCTGCGACGGCAAGCTTCTGAAGGTGATCATCGAGACCTGCCTGCTCACCGAGGAAGAGAAGATCCGTATGTGCGAGATCGTATCCGAATCCGGCGCCGACTTCATCAAGACCTCCACCGGATTCTCCACCGGCGGCGCGACGCCGGAGGATATCGCTCTGTTTGCAAAGCATGTGGCACCGCACGTGAAGATCAAGGCGGCCGGCGGCATCCGTTCCATCGCCGACGCGGAGAATTTCATCCATCTGGGGGCAACCCGTCTGGGCACCAGCTCCATCGTGAAAATCGTAAAGAACGAACAACTGGGAAGTTACTGAAAGGAGATACGTCATGTCTACCCCTCATAACAGCGCCATACTCGGCGATTTTGCCAAAACCGTCCTTATGCCCGGCGATCCCCTCCGTGCCAAATTTATCGCGGAGAATTTTCTGGAAAACGCCCGCCTCGTGAATAACGTCCGCGGCATCAACGGATATACCGGCACCTATCAGGGGGTTCCCGTGTCCGTGATGGCCAGCGGTATGGGCATCCCCTCCATCGGCATCTATTCCTATGAATTGTACACCCAGTACGGTGTGGAAAATATCATGCGCATCGGCTCCGCCGGGGCTATGTCCGAGGACGTGCACGTCCGGGATATCGTCATCGGCATGGGCGCCTGCACCAATTCCAATTTTGGGGATCAGTACAAGCTTTCCGGCACCTTTGCCCCCATCGCATCCTACACCATGATGCGCACCGCCATTCAGTCGGCGGAGGATGTGGGGGCGCGGTATCATGTGGGCAATCTGCTCTCCTCCGATACCTTCTATTCCGATGATGAAAATGCCAACGCCGGCTGGATGAAGATGGGTGTGTTGGCCGTGGAAATGGAAGCCGCCGGTTTGTATATGACCGCCGCCAGGCTGAAGAAGAATGCGCTGGCTATCTGCACCATCTCCGACAGCCTGATTACCGGCGAGGCACTGCCTCCGCTGGAACGGCAGAATACCTTTACACAAATGATGGAGATCGCGCTGAGAACGGCGGTGAAACTGAATGGCTGATATCAAACGGGTATTTTTGATCGTTTTGGACTCCCTGGGCATCGGTGCCGCACCGGATGCGGAGGCTTTTGGGGACATGCCGGACTGCAATACCTTCCGCCGCATTGCCTGTGATCCCGCTTTCCGTGCCGATACGGTGCGCCATCTGGGTATGGGCGAGATCGAGGGTGTGGAATGGCTGGGCAAGGGCGCCGTTTGCAAAACGGTCGGTATGCGCCTGCGGGAGAAATCCCGAGGCAAGGATACCACCACGGGCCATTGGGAATTGGCCGGCATCGTGTCCGAGCGGCCTATGCCCACCTACCCCGACGGATTCCCGGAGGAAGTGCTCTCCAAATTCCGTGCGGCCACCGGTCGCGGCGTGCTTTGCAATAAGCCCTATTCCGGCACAGAGGTGATCCGGGATTACGGAAAACAGCATCTGGAAACGGGCGATCTGATCGTCTATACGTCTGCGGACAGCGTGTTTCAGATCGCCGCCCACGAGGATATCGTGCCCGTGGAGCAGCTGTACGAATACTGCCGCATGGCAAGAGAAATTCTGGTGGGTAAGCACGGCGTGGGCAGAGTCATCGCCCGTCCCTTTGTGGGCACCTCCGGCGCCTACACCCGTACCGCCAACCGGCACGACTTCTCCCTGGAGCCCCCCA
>JAZSCY010000392.1:0-5757 GCA_045530875.1 Eubacteriales bacterium | reverse complement strand
TGGAGCGGCAGGAAACGAATTTCTCCACCCGATCCGCCCCCACGCCCGTGGAGGTCTGGAGTTTCTTTTTCAGATTCAAACGGGTGCTTTCCGCGTTTTCCCGGGAGCGCTTGTTGATGAGCACCTGATTCAGGAACTTTTCCGTTTCGGCGGGGCGTTCCATGAAATAGATCTCCAGTTGTTCCTTGAGGAACGCCGTCATAGCATCGGCGATAAAGGTGTTGGTGATGGCCTTCTTCGTCTGGTTGGCGTAGGAGGTCAGAGTGGATTGGGAGTTGGTCACCAGGATCAGACAGTCCTGTATATCCTGGAAGGTGATCTTGGATTCGTTTTTGTTGTATTTTCCGGCGGCTTTCAGTTTCTTATCCACCGCATAGGTAAAGGCGGTGCGCACCGCTTTCTCCGGGGATCCGCCGTGCTCCAGAAAACTGCCGCTGTGGTAGTATTCCAGCACGTTGACCTGATTGGATACGCAGAAGGCAATCTCCGCCTTCAGCTTATACTCGTCCTTGTCGTCACGGTCACGGCCCTTGGTCTCCAATTTCCACAGCATGGGCTCGGTCATGGCGGTCTCGCCGACGATCTCCCGGATATAGTCGGAGATGCCGTTTTCATAGAGGAAGGACTCCTCGGAAAATTTGCCGTCCTCCTCCTCAAAGCGCACCACAAAGGTGATACCCGCTGTCACCACTGCCTGGCGATGGAGAGTATCCCGGAAGAATTCTCTCGGGATAGCCGTATCGGTGAACACCTCCAGATCGGGGCGCCATTTTACGGTGGTACCGGTGCGGGGCTTTTTGCCGGGAATCGGTTCCTTTTCCAATTCGGATACCGGCTCACCCTTCTTGAAATGGATGGAAGAAGCGATCCCGCCGGAACAGGAGATAACGTCCATATATTCGCTGGAATACTGGGTAGCGCAGGCACCCAGGCCGTTCAGGCCCAGGGAATACTCATAGGCGGCGCCGCTGTCGTTGTTGGCGTATTTTCCGCCGGCGTAGAGTTCACAGTACACCAATTCCCAGTTGTAGCGGCCCTCGGTTTCATTGAAATCCAGCGGCACGCCGCGGCCGAAATCCTCCACCATGATGGAGCGGTCGGCAAACACGGTGGTGATGATCCGATCGCCGTATCCCTCACGGGCCTCGTCCACCGCGTTGGAGAGGATCTCGAAATAGGAATGCTCGCATCCCTCCAGGCCATCCGATCCAAAAATAACGGCGGGGCGTTTACGGACACGATCCGCGCCCTTCAGCATGGTTATGGATTGATTATCGTATTGGGGTGTTTTTTTAGCCATAATTCCCTCGTAAAATCGTATTTCGCCGGATCATTCCAGCCCCGCCCGCAAAAGAACGGAGTCGGCAGTGGCAGTCAAACTGTCCATGTTATACAGTACCAGCACCCGATCTGCCCCGTATTCGTCGATCAGGGCGGCGGTGCTCTTTTTGTAGTAGCGGATATCCACGATCACAAGATCGTAATGCTGGGCCAGAAACGGCACGGTGCTGTGAGCAAAGCTGTCCTTGACCAGCAGGAGCGTGGGACGGTCTTCCCCGCCGTTTTTCGTGACGGTGACCAGGGCATGATTGCCGCCGATGAAGGAGGAATATTTATCCTTCTTTGAAAGGTAGGACGTATCGTAGAATCCCGCAAAGGAGGTGCCGTCGTCCACGATGGTGGTGGTGAAATCCGTGTCGCCGGGATAGCGGAAATACTCCATGGTATCGGGGGCGATCCAGGACATGCCGGCGGTGGACCAGGTGGTGCCGAAAAAGGCATCGCTGACCACTTCCCTCGTATAGGATTCGATGGGTGCGATGGTTTCGCCCATCTCGGCAAGGAGGATCTCACTTCCGTAATACGCGCCCAGGGTAGTCCAATGGTGATCCGTCCGGTAGTAGACGTACTCACCGGCTTTGGCCCTTTCGTGAAGAGAATCTCTGAGAGGCAGGATGTTTCGCCCCAAACTATCGGCTTCCTCCGCCAAGGCTTTCCACAAGGCGTCGCTGTACGCCGCCCCATAAAAATCCGGCAAGGTATGGTGGAGCACGTCCGCGCTCCGTCCCGCCACCGCCGTGGTGGTGGGGATACCGCGATTCTCACACCACTCCGTGAACGCGGCGATGGCGGAGAGATTCTTTGTGAGATTCTCCCGGTGGATGGTTTCGCTCCGGGGGATCAAGGTTTCTCCCTCCCCCAGCATCACACCGTTGTTGCTCATTTTGCCCAAAAGCATCTCGGCGGCGGCCTTGACACGGATAAAGAAATCCCGACCCGGGAACTGATCCGCCATATAATCGGCAATATCGGCGGGATAACTGCCGTCGATCAGCCGCTCAGCGGTGAATGTGGGAATCTGCGTCAGATCCTTATTCTCCGTTTCGGAAAAAGTCCGGTCGGGGATTGCCCAAAAGAGGACGGACACGACAAGAATCAGGGCGACAAAGAGGATCACAAAGGCGCGATCCAGGGGTTTCGCTCCCTTGCCGCCGCCCATTTGGATGGCAAGAAGCCGGGCCGCTTCGCGGTCACATTCGGGTGTTTTCATATCCGCAGTGCGGCACCCAATCTCCGCCCCCTCTTTGGCGATAGAGGAGAGATTGGCTCCCGCTTCCTTTCGTTATTATTTGTCTGGTATACAGGGGTGGGGTAGTTGACTTTCAATTACAGGTGGAGTATATCCCCCATTAGAATCGGTAATAGAGGAAGGGATTGTAGGAAGAATTGACCAGATAGGCCACGGCCAGGAAGAGAACGGCCAGAGAAAGCACCGCCGTCACCGTCCGCACCGGGGCATCGTATTTCTCCCACAGTTTATAAAGAAGCTTTTTCGGATAGGGGGTGGATGCGATGATGAGGATCGCCAAAAGGATCAAGGAGGAGATCCAGTCAAAGGCACCGCCCGCATCGATGAATCCGGTAGCACGTCCTCCGCCGAACATAGTAGCCAGGTAATTCACGCCGGAGGCAAAATCCGTGGACACGAAGAGCAGCCAACCGAACACCACCGTAATCAGGGTGTAGACATGGCTGATACACTTCGGAAGCTTGTCCAGAAGTTTTAGAAGGAACGTCTTCTCCAGCATGAGGAGCACGAAATAGTACAGCCCCCACAACACGAAATTCCAGGAGGCGCCGTGCCACAGTCCCGTGAGGAACCACACAGCCAGAAGATTGAAAATCTGGCGGCCACGGCCTTTTCGGTTGCCGCCCAGGGGGATATACACGTATTCTCTGAACCAGGTGGACAGCGAAATGTGCCACCGCCGCCAGAAATCCGTAACCGAAGACGCCATATAGGGATAATAGAAATTCTCACGGAAGGAGAAGCCCATCATTTTGCCAAGACCTATGGCCATATCGGAATAGCCGGAGAAGTCGAAATAGATCTGGAAGGTATACATAATGATGCCCAGCCAGGCCCCCGCCACTGTAGTTTCCGGGGCTTCGCTGATCCGCTCCCAGATCTCCCCCGCCGCATTGGCGAGGAGGACTTTTTTGCCCATGCCGGCGGCCAGGGTGCGCACACCCGACGCAAACAGTTGGGCGGAATACTTTCGGGAGCGAAGCTGATCGTCCACGTCCTGATAGCGGACGATGGGTCCGGCGATCAACTGGGGGAACAGCGTCACATAGGTACCGAAGGCGGTGTAATTCCGTTGAGCATCCGCATCCATCCGGTACACGTCAATGACGTAGGACAGCGCCTGGAAGGTATAGAAGGAAATCCCCACCGGCAGAGCCACATTCAGATGGGCCATCTTGGCCCCGGTCAGGGCCGCCACGGTATCCAATACCAGATTGGCATACTTGAAGAAGCCCAGAATCGCCAGATTGATCACGATGGCGGCGATCATATAGGCTCTGGCCCGTTTTCGGTCGCTTTCCCGGTATTTGCCCACCATCCATCCGAAGAAATAATCCACGGTGATGGTGAAAAGCATGAGAAACATATATAGCGGCTCCCCCCAGCCGTAGAAGATCAGGCTGGTGAGGAACAAGGTCACGTTCCGCCATTTCAGCGGGGTGATGAAATACAAAAGCAGCACAACGGGAAAGTAAAGAAACAAAAATTCAAGACTGGAAAATACCATTTCTTACCTCCGTGTGCTGCTATAGTTTTGTCTTTGGGGCCGGCTTATCTTGCCACTTCCTCCATGATGAATGCCTCAAGAATATCGCCCAGGTGGATATCGTCGTACTTCTCCAGACCGATACCGCACTCGTAGCCCTGTGCCACTTCCTTCACGTCGTCCTTGAAACGCTTCAGAGAGGAGATCTTGTCTTCGAAGATCACCACGCCGTCACGGACGATGCGGATCTGGGACTGACGGGTTACCTTACCGTCGGTGATATAGGATCCGGCGATCACGCCCACATTGGGAACGCGGATCGTCTGACGTACCTCGGCGCGGCCGAGAACGACTTCCTTATATTCGGGAGCCAGCATACCCTTCATAGCCGCTTCAATTTCGTTTATGCAATCGTAAATGATGCGGTAGGTGCGCACATCCACCCGGTCACGCTCTGCCATATCGGAGGCGTTCTTATCGGGACGGACGTTGAAGCCCACGATGATGGCGTTGGAGGAGGAGGCCAGCATAACGTCGCCCTCCGTGATACCGCCAACGGCACAGTGGATTACCTTTACCTTGACTTCCTCGTTGGAAAGTTTTACAAGGGATGCACGAACGGCCTCGGCAGATCCGCCCACATCGGCCTTCACGATGATGTTGAGTTCCTTAACGCCTTCCTTGATCTGGCTGAACAGATCCTCCAGATTCACCTTGGAAGCGGCATTCAATGCATCGTTCTTTGCCTTCTCACGGCGCTGATCGGCCAGGGTTCTTGCCATTCTTTCGTCCTCAACGGCGTTGAACTCATCGCCCGCCTGAGGAACCTCCGCCAGACCGACGATCTCCACGGGAACGGAGGGGCCTGCTGTCTGGATCGTCTCGCCCCGGTCGTTCAGCATGGCACGTACACGGCCAACGGAAGTACCGGCGATCACGATATCGCCCGCGTGGAGCGTACCGTTCTGCACGATCACGGTGGCAACGGGGCCGCGTCCCTTATCCAGCTTCGCCTCGATTACGATACCCTTGGCGCGGCGGGTGGGATTGGCCTTCAATTCCTTCATTTCTGCCACGAGAAGCACGTTCTCGAGCAGATCATCGATACCCATCTTCGTCAAAGCGGAAACGGGCACGCAGATAGTATCGCCGCCCCATTCCTCGGGAACCAGACCGTGTGCGGTCAACTGATTCTTAACGGTGTCGGGGTTGGCGGTGGGCTTATCCATCTTATTGATAGCAACGATCACGTCAACGCCGGCGGCCTTGGCGTGGTTGATTGCCTCGATAGTCTGGGGCATGATACCGTCATCGGCAGCAACCACCAGAATAGCAATATCGGTAGCCTGGGCACCGCGGGCACGCATGGCAGTAAACGCCTCATGACCGGGGGTATCCAGGAAGGTGATGTCCCGTCCGTCCAGATTCACACGGTATGCACCGATGTGCTGAGTAATACCGCCGGCCTCACCGGTGGTTACGCTGGTATGACGGATGGCATCCAGCAGCGAGGTCTTACCGTGGTCAACGTGGCCCATAATAATACTTTTTTGAAAATTTCCAACGCCTTAAAATAATACTCCGATGCCTTGTCGTAGTCGCCTAAATCGTTGTAAACAGAGCCTATATTATTATATGATTTAGCTGTATCGGGGTGTTCTGACCCTAATACTTTTTCGCG
>JAZSCY010000268.1:0-5089 GCA_045530875.1 Eubacteriales bacterium | reverse complement strand
CGATCCGACTTTGACTTCCCGGCGCATAAAAACCGCAGGCGTCATCCTGCGGTTTTGTATTCACTCCGCCTCATATCCGCCGAATCCGCTGGACTGCTGTCGGCTTCCGTCGCTCATCACCCACAAGGCTTCCGTATCGGGCAGGGATTCGATCAGAGCCAGCCCCTCCTCCGGCGTCATGCAGAACAGCGCGGTGGAAAGGGCATCTCCATCGGCGGAACTGCGGCACACCACGGATACGGACAGATATCCCTCGGCGGGCATCAGAGTATCGGGATCAATAATATGGTGATACCGTTTGCCATCCACCACGTAATACCGCTGGTAGGATCCGCTGGTGACAAGGGACTGTCCGGCCAAGGAAAGATAGGCAAAATAAGCATCCTCGCCCTCTCCGTCGGGATTGTCGATGCCCACCGTCCAGGGATTGCCGTCGCCCTTATATCCCACGGTGCGCACGTTGCCGCCCACATTGAGGACGTATCCCGTAATGCCCTGCTCCTCCATGGCGCGGGCCACCATTTCCACAGCATATCCTTTGGCCACCGCGCCCACGTCCAGTTTCATTTCCGGATCCAGCAGCGTGACGGTGGATGCCTCCTCATCGATGAGAACATCCTCGATATTGGTATGCTCTGCCGCCGCACTCAGCGATGTCATGGACGGCAGTTTCGCCGCGGCCGGATCGGCTGTACCGATCTGCCGGCAATCGTGCCACAGGGACAGTACACTGCCCATAGCCACATTGACCCGACCGTCGGTCTTCTCATACATATCCTTGGCGTACATAAGCAATTCGATAATCCGCCGGTCCACACGGACCGTGCGATGGACGCCTCCCACCAGTTCATTCACGGTGCAGAGATTCTCCATTCCCTCGTACCGGTGATAAATGGTATACAGCTTATGATACTCCCCCAGCGATGCCAAAGCCTCCCCGGCGATGCGGTCAAACTCCTCCTGGCTGTGGGCATAGCCTACAACAGTAGTCACCGTATCGAAATAATCAAAGGAGTAGGTGGTATATTTTCCAGGTGCTCTCTCGCAGGAGGTGACGGCAGGGATCGCCATCACCGAAAGCAATGCGAGGAAAAGAGCGATTACACGTGATTTCATAGTGCTCCTATAGCAAAAATGGGAGGCTTCCCTCCCATTTTTCTTTGCTTGAAATTAGCCGATCTTGGCAGCGGCCTTAACAAATCCGTTGACCAGAATGGTGCAGCCTGCGCTCTGCAGATCTGCCGTACCGTAATTGGTATCACTCATAAGAGAGGCGATCTCGGATGCGGTCTTGCCGATGCAGGCAGATTCGAATACAGCGGCCTGCTCATTCCATTCCTTAATCACACCGTCACCGTTCAGATCGGTGCCGTACGCGCTCATGTTGTAAGCAGTTCCGGCCTCTTTCTTACCGGCAACTGCCTTGGTCAGATCGTAGGTGGAAGCACCCTTGGCGTCAAAGGTGAATTTCACCTGTACGCACTCGGTGGAAGCGGCTACTACCTTGCCGTCCGCATCCACAGCAGCGGCGAAGAAGGTGGTTTCGGTCTGATTCTGGCCGTCCTTATCCTCGGTGGCATCCTTGGCGGACTGCTCGGTGTGTGTGCCCAGCTTCAAAGCATGCGCTGCAGTCGCGTCGGAAGCGGCGGCATTGTTGTACGCCTTCTCGATGGCGAGAACGAACTCTTTCACCATAATGGTGCATCCGGCGGTGATGACTTCCTCCGTGCCCTTATCGGCCTCGGCAACCAGCGCCTTCACCTCATCCAGAGTCTTGCCGGCAACAACACTTTCGAAAGCGTCTGCCTGCTCAAACCATTCCTTGGCAGCACCGCCGTAAGCAACCATATTGTAAGCGGCACCCATTTCGTACTTGGTCTTGAATTCGCCATTGGCAACGGCCTTGCCCTCATAGGTATACTTCACAGTGATATCTGCGGTATCCAGTGCGCAGGCAACGATCTTGCCAGCGGCATCCACGGTCACAGCGGCGGCGGTGATGGCCACCTTACCCTGTCCGTCCGCATCCTCAGTAGCATCGGAAGCGGCGGTAACATTGGTATACACACCCAGACCGAATTTCAGAGTTTCTGCCTGGCCGCAGCCGGCAAAGACAAATGCGGGGAAGATCATAAGAACGCCAAGTATTACGCAAAGCAGTTTTTTCATGATATTTCTCCTGATAGTTTTAGTTTATATAATAAATTATATACAGCTTAATAATACACTATGCACAGCCTCTTGTCAACACCATTCTATATATTTCCTGAGGAAATACGTTTGACGGCCAGCGCGCCGCAGATGCCGACAAAGATTCCCGACACCGTACCGGTGATTGCCAGCACGATCAGGTAATATCCCAACTCCGCCGTGCCTAAAAGGAGCATGGCCATCAAAATCTGTCCCACGTTATGGAACACACCACCGGCTACGCTGACGCCTACGGTGGACAGAAAATCCGCCCGGCGCAAAAGAGCCATGACCAGCAAGCTGAGAGTCGCGCCCGCCATGCTGTAGGCAAACGTCATGGGATTGCCGAACAGCATCGCCACCACAGCGATCCGGATAAAGGAAACGATCACCGCCCGCCCCGCACCGTACCGATACAAAACGAAAATGATGGCGATATTGGGCAGTCCCAATTTGATGCCGGGGACCGCGGTGAACAAAGGCGGAAGCAGCGCTTCCACATAAGCAAGAATCAGCGCCACGGCAGTACACAGCCCCAAATAGGCCACTTGGCGGCTTGTCTGTTTCATGGCGCTCTCTCCTTTTATGCGATAATATCCGGTTCCTTTTCTTCCCGGGCAGTCTGTACGGTAATCACAACCCGATGGGGCAAACAAACGATGCTCTCCCCTTCCCGGGAGATGGGTTTGTGAGCCGCACAAATCCCATCGGGACAGTTTGCCTCTTCCACATAGGCCTTCCCATCCCGGATCACGAGCCGGTTGTGTGCGGTTTCATTGTCCGCCGTCCGTATATCCACGGTGGTATCCGTATCCAGGGAATAGGTGCCGTACAACTTTTTGTCTACGGTGACCGTTACGGTATCCCCGGGGGCACGCAAGAAATAAAATGCCGCGCCGCCAAGGGACACAAGAGCAAGCAAGACCGCAATGAAGATCCCATCATTACGGCGCTTGCGTTTCATTTGGTTCATTCTTCTGCCTCAACATTCGGAGTGGACGGAAGGGCGATAATGGCCTTCAGGCAATCTGTGGGACAACTTTCCACGCAGACGCCGCATCCCGTACACTTATCATAATCGATCTGCGCCAAATTATTCACAACGGAAATGGCGCCGTGAGGACAACTCTTCTCGCACTTTTTGCATCCGATGCAGGCATTGTTGCATGCACGGCGTGCCTCCGCGCCTTTATCCGTGCTGTTGCACATGACAGCAACCGACACGGTGCGGGGAATCATGGAGATGATCTTCTTGGGGCAAATATTCTTACAGCGGCCGCATCCAATGCAGCGGCTGGGATCCACATGGGCGATGCAGTCCTTCATGCAGATGGCACCGGTGGGACAAACGTTGGCGCACTCGCCGTAGCCAAGACAGCCGAAACGGCACGTTTTCGATCCGCCGTACACCATAGCGGCAGAACGGCAGCTGGCCATGCCTATGTAATCGGCTTTTTTCTCCGCCGCGTCGCAGTGGCCGTTACAGTGCACGAACGCCACCACGTCCTTGGGCTTTTCAATTTCAATACCCAGAAGCGCACTCAAGGCGCTGGCCGTGTTCGCACCACCGGGGATACAGCGGTTGGGAGCAGCCTCTCCCTTCGCCAATGCGGCGGCGTAATCGTCACAGCCTTTGTAGCCGGAGGCACCGCAGTTGACGCCGGGCAGGCAGGCGCGGATCGCTTCCATATCCTTGCTCTTTTCCACACCGAAATAGTGGGAGATCAAGGCCAGAAGCACGCCGGCCACCAGAGCCACCGAGGCGACCACAGCCAAAGCAATCAAAATATCCATATCCGATTCCCTCCTTACGCGAACAGCGAATCCACGATGCCGGCAAAGCCCATGAACGCCAGAGAAATGAAGGAAGCGGCGATCAGAGTCACAGCCAGGCCGCGGAACGGCTTCGGAATATTGGTTTCGTCAATACGGGAACGCATGCCGGAGAACAGCACCATGGCCAGAAGGAATCCCAAACCGCAGCCGAGAGAGCTGACGATGGACTCCAGGAAATTGTATCCGTCGGTGATGTTGTTGATGGCCACGCCCAGAACGGCACAGTTGGTGGTGATCAGGGGCAGATATACGCCCAGGCTCTTATGCAAAGCGGGGATGAAGCGCTTGAGAAGCAACTCCAGCATCTGCACCAGCGCCGCAATGACCAGAATAAAGAGAATGGTCTGCATATATCCCAGTCCTAGAGGATCCAGAATCAGCTTCTGAATCGGCCAGGTAACGGCGGTTGCCAGAAGCATAACGGCCGTTACGGAAATGCCCATGCCCGTGGCCTGATCCAGTTTTTTGGACACGCCGAGGAAGGGACAGATTCCCAGGAAGCGGCTCAGAACGTAGTTGTTCACCAGTACGGAGGAGAGAAGAATAACAATCAGCGATTTGAACATTTCCATTATGCTTCCTCTCCTTTCTTACTGCATGCACCGGTATGGCAGTTTGCCGCAGATGGACAACCCGCACAGGAAAAATCGGTTTTGGCCGGTGCTTTGCCGTGGGTGATCGCGGAAACGAGGGCGATCAGAAGGCCGTACACCAGCATACCGCCGGGAGCCTTCACCAGAAAAGCGATCTTGAAGGGCTCAAGGAAGGCAATGGGCATACCGGCAAAGCTGGCGTTGCCCAACACCTCACGGATCACGGCCATAGCGCACAAAGCCAGCGTGAAGCCCAGCCCCATGCCGATGCCGTCCAAAGCGGATTTGCCCACGGAATTCTTTCCGGCGAACATCTCGGCACGGCCGAGGATGATGCAGTTTACGGTGATCAGCGCCAGATACACGCCCAGCATCTCATAGAGCGCGGGGAAATAGGCCTGCACGATCATCTGCACGATGGTAACGAATCCGGCGATAATTACAATATAGCAGGGGATGCGCACATTGTC
>JAZSCY010000298.1:0-3888 GCA_045530875.1 Eubacteriales bacterium | reverse complement strand
TTTTTGGCCGGCGTCTTTGTCGTTATGGTATTCTTTGTGGTGCGGGATTTGTTCTCTTCCGATATTCTTTTGGCCATTTTGGGCGTCAATGCGGCAGCGGCCTTTTTTGAGATCGGTGTGACGGACCAGAATCGGTGGATTTTGTTCGGTGCGGCGATCGTGTGCGGTTTGCTGGCAAAGCTGCTTCGTGGCGTGATGGTGCCGGAGGATCACGAGGAAAGTGACAAACGCTCCGTTTGGTTTGGCATCGGCGTGATGGTTGGCAGTTGCCTGCTTGTGTTCGGCGTGCTGTGGCTGCTGCACCAATACGTTCCCGGACTGATGATTCGGTTTGGCCTGTTCTGAGAGGATTTGTATGCATAACACCTATATTTTTGATTTTGACGGAACGCTGGTGGATTCCATGCCCTATTGGGCGCAAAAGGTGCTGGGAATTCTGGACGACTGCGGCGTGGCGTATCCGGCGGATGTGATCAAGATCGTTACGCCCCTGGGTGACCGGGGTACGGCGGAATATATGCGGGACACCTTGGGCGTGCCTCTCTCCCTGGAGGAGATTTTCCGCCAGATGGACGCGTTCGCTTTGGTGAAATACCGGGACGTGATCGAAATCAAGACGGGCGTGCGGGAGTATCTGGCCCGGCTGAGGGCGGCTGGATGCACCCTTCACGTGCTGACCGCCAGCCCTCACAAGATGGTGGATCCGTGCCTGAAGCGGCTGGGGATCTTTGACTGGTTTGACAATGTGTGGAGTACAGACGATTTCGGCATGGTCAAATCCAATCCGGACATCTATCGCGCGGCGGTGGAGAAGATCGGGGTGGACGTGGGCGATGCGGTGTTCTTTGACGATAATCTGACGGCGATACAGACCGCGGCCACGGCAGGATTGTGCACCGTGGGTGTGTACGATCCGTCCAGCGAGGAATATATAGAGGCGATCCGTTCTGCTGCGGACTATTATGTGCGCTCCATGACGGAATTGTCCGAGACCATATAAGGAGATACAGTATGAAAGCGATTGAAATTATGAATGCCCTGTTTGCCATGGCCATGGAGCGGGATTACAGCCGTTCCTGCGATACCTGTAAAGCAGGCGATCCGGATGTGGATGTGAGTCGTGTGGCGGTCACCATGTTTCCCACCCCGGATGTGATCCGTCAGGCGAAGGAGTGGGGCGCCCAGCTTCTCATCGTGCACGAGCCGGCGTACTATAATCATATGGACGTTCATTCCGAGGAAAAGCTGGAGTGTGAGAAGCGGAAGAGGATCGAGGAGTCGGGTTTGACGGTGTATCGGTATCACGATCACGCTCATTGGACCACGCCGGACGTGATCTGCGCCGGCGAGGTGAAGTATATGGGCCTGTCCGGCACGGCGGTATATTCCGGATTTGATCTGGTGCGTCTTACCCTGGATCAGGCCATGACGCCGGTGGAAATCGCCGCCACTCTGGAGAAAAATCTGGGTATCAAGCACATCCGTATCTGCGGATCCCGGGATGCGTTGTGCACGAAAATATCCGGCATGTTCGGCGCGCCCGGCGGTGTGTTTGAGGAATTGAAGAGCGAGTCGTCCCAGGTAATCCTGGTGGGCGAGACCAGCGAGTGGTGCCTGGGTGAATACGCCCGGGATGCGGCGCAGATGGGATATGCTAAGGCGCTTCTGATTCTGGGACACGAGGGATCGGAGCGGGCCGGTATGATCTATACCGCCGATCTTCTGCGAGAGATGTACCCGGCGTTGGATGTGAAATACATCGACTGCGGCGAGGTATATACCTACACAGACAGCGAGCAGTAAGTCATATGTTTGGCAGATACAAAAATTTCCTCATCAATTTGATTTTTCCGGCCGTCATATTCGGCTCCCTCACGGGTGTTCTCACATCCGTGGTCATTACCTTGTACAAATGGTGCGCCACCCGCGTGATCGCCTTCTCCGAGGCTGGATATCATCATATGCGGGAGCATCTGTGGATCGCTCTGCCCGTGCTGATTGCCTTGGTGGGGGTGGCACTCCTGTTTTCGCGGATCTATCGGCGGATTCCCAATCTGCAGGGAGGCGGCATTCCTACCTCCATCGGTATTCTGCGGGGTAGTTTGCCCTGCCGCTGGCTGTCCAATCTGGTGGGATTGTTTTTTATGTCCATGGTTTCCTTTCTGATCGGCGTTCCCTTGGGAAACGAGGGCCCGTCGGTGCAGATGGGTACCGCCATCGGTAAAGGAAGCGTGTCCCCCGTGGCAAAAAAACATCGGGCGTGGAAGCGATACTCCATGACGGGCGGTGCCTGTGCCGGTTTCTCCATCGCCACGGGGGCGCCTATCTCGGGCATCCTTTTTGCCATTGAAGAGGCCCATCAGCGGGTGTCCCCCATGATTCTGATCGTGTCCGCCGTGTCGGTGCTGTTTGCGGGCATCACCTCGGACATCCTGGCTCCCCTTTTCTCGGTCAGCACATCGCTGTTCCCCGATTTGGAGCTGATCACGCTGTCCGTGAAGGATATCTGGATTCCCTTGGTGGTGGGCGTTGCGGTGGGATTGTTCGCGGTACTGTTCCTCCATTATTACGAATGGATCGCAAAGCTGGTGGGGAAAACGCTGAAAAACATCCCCCATACCTGGAAGATCTTTCTGGTCTTCGCTTTGACGGTGGGACTGGGTCTGGTGTCCTATTCCTTCATTTCCACCGGGCATGAGTTGATTCTGTCCCTGTTTGAGGGACACACGGCCATTTCCATGCTTCTGCTGATCTTGCTTGTCCGCTCCACTTTGACGCTGTTTGCCAATACCAACGGCATCACTGGTGGTATCTTTTTGCCCCTGTTGTCCCTGGGTGCTGTGCTGGCCTCCGTGATCGGACAGATGCTGATCCATGTATTCGGCCTGAGCGAATCCTATTATGCGATGATTCTGGTGCTGGGGATTACGGCCTGTATCTCCGGCATGATGAAGATGCCCCTGACCGCCATCGTGTTCGCTGTGGAGGCTCTGTCCTGCCACAACAGCATTCTCTATATCCTGATCGTTTCCATGGCGGCGTTCATTATCACGGAGATTTTCGAGGTCCGTTCCATCAACGAAATCGTGCTGGAAAGACGGGAGGAGTCTCAGAATAAGGGCAAAACCGCTTGCGTCATTGACACCTTTGTGACGGTGCAAAACGATTCCTTCGCCATCGGTAAGCAGATCCGGGACATTTTTTGGCCGAGGAATCTGTTTGTTCTGTCCGTCCAGCACGGAAAGAAGCACGGCGCGGAGGTGGATGAGCACGGGGGAAAGGAAATCCGCGAGGGAGATATTCTGCATGTGCGGTATTCCACCTACGACGAGGAACTGACGCGGCAGGAACTGCTGGCCATCGTGGGCGAGCAAGAGTTTGCCCGGTCGGTGGATCATGTGGTATAATTCTATTGACAACGAAAAACCTACATGGTACAATACATTTGTGACATTCATACATACGGAACTTGAGTTACATAAGGAGAAAAACAATGAAAAAAATTCTTTCTGCCGCTTTGGCGGCGTGCATGATTCTCTCCGCTGTACTGCTGACTGCCTGCGGCGAAACACCTGCCCAGCTGATCAACGGTGCCATTGAGAAAACAGCTCAGATGGAATCCTTTGACGTGATTACCGATCAGAACATCAAAATGAGCATGATGGGTATGGAAATGTCCATGCCTGTGAAGACCACCGTGCAGATGAAGGGCGCGGAGGAATACATGGAAATGCAGATCACCATGATGGGCATCACCTCTACCACGACGGAATATACCGACGGCGAGTGGGTGTACATCAACCAGGACGGAACTACCTACAAGCAGAAAAAATCCGATCCCTCCATGTCCATGTTCAACGCCGGCAGCGTAAAGACTCTTCTGCAGGT
>JAZSCY010000162.1:0-5113 GCA_045530875.1 Eubacteriales bacterium | reverse complement strand
AGCGGTTGCGCCGGTCTGGGTGCGAGCTACCTCAGAGAGAACCTCGCCCTTGTAGATCCAAACCTTAACACCGATCTTACCGTAGGTGGTATTCGCCTCAGCGAAACCGTAGTCGATATCCGCGCGCAGGGTCTGCAGCGGGATAGTACCCTCATGGTAGTGCTCGGTTCTCGCGATCTCTGCGCCAGCCAGACGGCCGCTCAGGCAGATCTTGATACCCTTTGCACCCAGGCGCATGGTGCGTCCGATCGCCAGCTTCATAGCACGGCGGAAGGAAACACGGCGCTCCAGCTGAGACGCGATGGACTCAGCTACCAGCTGGGAGCACATGTCCACGGGCTTAACCTCGATTACGTTAACGGCAACGGATGTGCCCATCATCTTCTCAAGGTCTACTCTCAGCTTATCGATCTCGGAGCCGCCCTTACCGATTACCATACCGGGCTTAGCGCAATGGATGAACACTCTTGCCTTACCGGAATTGTCGCGCTCGATCTCGATCTTCGGGATGCCGGCATCCATGAGCTTTTTCTTCAGATATTCTCTTACTTTATAGTCGGACACGAGAGTATCGCCGAACTTTTCGTCGCTGGCGTACCATCTGGAGTCCCAGTTTTTGATTACACCGACACGCAGACCGTGCGGATTCACCTTCTGTCCCATATTCCAGCCTCCCTCTTTATTCTTTCTCTGCTACTGCAATAGTGATATGGCTTGTACGCTTCAGGATGCGATCTCCGGAGCCTTTGCCGCGGGGCATCATTCTCTTCAGCGTCATGCCGGGGGTTACAAAGCACTCGGAAACATACAGTTTCTCGGTGTCCATGTGGAAATTATTTTCAGCGTCTGCCACAACGCGATCAAGGAGCTTGATCAGGGGCTCGCAGGCAGCTTTACGCGTATTCTTCAGAATACCGGCTGCAACAGCGGCGTCCTTTCCCCGAATGAGATCGAGGACGACCTTGACCTTGCGAGGGGAGATGCGAATGAAGCTTTGTGTTGCTCTTGCTTCCATGTTATCTTAAATCCTCCCTTTGCGAATCATTTACCGTTGTTGGATGTTTTGGAGCCGGCGTGGCCTTTGAACGTACGCGTGGGAGCGAACTCGCCCAGCTTGTGGCCTACCATATCCTCCGTGACATACACCGGGATATGCTTTTTGCCGTCATGAACTGCGATAGTGTGTCCCACGAATTCCGGGAAAATAGTGGAAGAACGGGACCATGTCTTGAGTACCTTCTTCTCGCCCTTTTCGTTCATCGCACAGATGCGTGCGTACAACTTTGCTTCGACAAAGGGTGCTTTCTTTAAGCTTCTGCTCATTTACGGTGCCTCCTTCCTTACTTGCTATTTCTGCGCTTAACGATGAACTTGTTGGTTCTCGCCTTGTGATCGCGCGTCTTCAGACCCAGTGCGGGCTTACCCCAGGGGGTCAGCGGGCCGGCATGTCCGATGGGGGACTTACCTTCACCACCACCGTGAGGGTGATCGCAGGGGTTCATTACGGAACCGCGAACGGTGGGACGGATGCCCATGTGACGCTTCTTACCGGCCTTACCGATCTTGATGGTGTCGTGCTCGATGTTGCCGACCTGACCGATGGTTGCCTTGCAGTTGAGCTGTACATAGCGCATTTCGCCGGAGGGGAGACGCACCAGGGCGAGACCGTTCTCCTTGGACATGAGCTGTGCCTGCACGCCTGCGGAGCGTACGAGCTGAGCGCCCTTACCGGGGTTCACTTCGATGTTGTGAATAAAAGTACCGACAGGAATGTTTGCCATGGGCAGGGTGTTACCGGTCTTGATATCTGCGTCTGCACCGGAGTACAGGATATCGCCGTCGGTTACGCCTACGGGAGCAACGATGTAGCTCTTCTTACCGGCCTCATTCTCAAGCAGTGCGATGTAAGCGGTGCGGTTAGGATCGTACTCGATACCGATAACCTTGTGTGCGCCGGCTTCCATTCTCTTGAAGTCGATGATGCGGTACTTCAGCTTGTTGCCGCCGCCCTGATGGCGAACGGTGATCTTACCGTAGCTGTTACGACCGGAGTGCTTCTTCTTGGTAGCGATGAGGCTCTTCTCGGGGGTAAACTTGGTAAGCTCCTCAAAGGAGGGGACCGTCATGTTACGTCTGGACGGAGTTGTCGGCTTGAATTTTCTTGTTGCCATTTTTTATCTCCTCCTTAGTTCAGACCCTCAAAGAACTCGATTGCCTTGGAGTCAGCAGTCAGGGTAACGATTGCCTTCTTCCAAGCGGCGGTGTAGCCCACCTGGTAACGGAGTCTCTTGGGTTTTCTCTTCATATTGATCGTGTTTACGGATGCAACCTTTACGCCGAACAGCTCCTCAACTGCGGAAGCGATCTCGGGCTTGGTAGCGTCCTTTGCGACCTTGAAAGTGTACTTCTTGTCTGCGATGCCGTCCATGCTCTTCTCGGTGATGATCGGCTTGATTACGATGTCCTGAGCAAACTTCATTTTGCGTACACCTCCTCGATTTTCTCTACAGCAGCCTTAGCAGCAACAAAAGTGTTGCAGTTCAGGATGTCGTATACATTCAGGGTATTGCTGAGGGTTGTCTTCACGCCGGGGATGTTTGCGAAGCTTCCGATAACCTTTGCATCCGCCTCAGGCAGAACTACGAGAGTCTTGCCGTTTGCGCCGATTGCCTTCAGCATATCTGCCATAACCTTGGTCTTGAACTCAGCTGCTGCGATGGAATCCACAACGATCATCTCATTGCCTGCAACCTTAGCGGTGAGAGCACCCAGCATAGCGAGGCGCTTAACCTTCTTGTTCATCTTAACGGTGTACTTGCGGGGCTTGGGACCCAGAGCGATACCACCGTGTGTCCACTGAGGAGAACGGGTGGAACCCTGACGGGCACGACCGGTACCCTTCTGTCTCCAAGGCTTCTTGCCGCCACCGGATACTTCGGAGCGGGTCAGAGTGGACTGAGTGCCCTGTCTCTGATTGGCGAGGTAAGACTTAACGGCCGTGTGGAGAACTGCTTCCTTTACGTCGGCTGCGAAAACCGCGTCGGAAAGAGTCATAACTCCAACTTCCGCACCTGCCATATTAACAACCTTAATCTCTGGCATTGTACTTCCTCCTTCCAATTATGCTTTTACGCTGTCACGAAGGAACACGATGCCGCCGCGAGCACCGGGGATGGCACCCTTTACAGCGATCAGGTTCTTCTCAGCGTCTACTTTTACAACTTCAAGATTCAAAACGGTTACCTGTTCGTTACCGTACTGAGCTGCCATCTTCTTATTCTTGAAGATACGAGCGGGATCGATAACACCCATGGAACCGGACTGACGGTGGATCGGACCGATACCGTGCGTCTTGCCCAGCATGTGGAGGTTCCAGCGCTTGATGGCACCGGTGTATCCACGGCCCTTCGTGATACCAGTAATGTCGACCTTATCGCCTGCGGCGAAGGTATCGGCGGCTACCACGTCACCGGGATTCATATCCGCTGCATTCTCCAGACGGAACTCCTTCAGGTGTCTCTTGGCGGAAACATTGGCCTTCTTGAAGTGGCCTGCTTCCGGCTTGTTTACATGCTTCTCGCTTACGTCTTCAAAACCGAGCTGAACTGCGGCGTAGCCATCAGTCTCAACGGTCTTCTTCTGCACAACGGTGCAGGGGCCGGCTTCGATCACCGTAACGGGGATCACGTTGCCGTTCTCGTCAAAGATCTGGGTCATACCCAGCTTCTTGCCGATAATTCCTTTTTTCATTTTCTTTTCCTCCTGATAAGGTTATTGGTTGATACCCCTGAAATTACCGGGAGCCGCCCGGAGAGTACCAACATGACCTTGCCGTCATCAAGCTCACGCGCGCACGCTTATATTATAAGGAACGCTCGCTTATCGCTCTGTACGGTGGGGTTGTACGGCTGCGGGGGATTTATCTCACAGCTGGAGATCGATATCCACACCGGCGGGGAGCTCGACATTCATGAGAGCCTCGATTGCCTTCTGGGAAGGACGGCGGATCTCAATCAGTCTCTTGTGAGTTCTCTGCTCGAACTGCTCACGGCTGTCCTTATACTTGTGAACAGCGCGGAGGATGGTGATGATCTGCTTCTCGGTCGGGAGCGGAATAGGACCGGAAACCTCAGCACCGTTTCTCTTAGCGATATCAACGATCTTTTCAGCCGCTGCATCGATGAGAGTGTGCTCGTAGCTCTTGAGTCTCACACGGATCTTTTCATTGCTTGCCACTTTTGCTTGCCTCCTGTATAGATTTTTCATTGAGGCGCGCGAACACTCGCCCGGGCGTTTCCAACGTCTCCTGAATGAAACCGGATTCGATCGGCCAGCATAACCGACAGGGATCCGGGGACATAGTGGACGCAAGACGCGCCGTTTGATGTTCGTTTCGCCCGGTTCAACCGGACATACTCCACGGAAATTACCTGCACCTCTCCAGACTTTTGCCCGAAAATCGCAGCAACCTCCCGCTTCATCGCACATCAAGCCCTTATATTATACATCATTCTCCCCGCCACATCAACACTTTTACATATTTTTTCTTTTTTTGCATGTAAAAGTTTTCACGAATTTTCGCGGCGTTTATTGTGTAAATTGCACAAAGACCGTCCACGTGCCCTTTTTCGAGCGATTTTTCCTTTCCTTTATATTATAAATATATAACAAATTGGGTTCATCTTCTTGCGCACCGCCCAGGATTGTGGTATGATAATACTGTAATTTCTTGATTTTTACCGAACACAGGGAGTATTTCCATGCCAAGTGCAAAACGCAATCTTCTTACTTTGTGCAGCATCGCCGCCGTTGTGTGTGCCCTCGTAGCCGCCGCCGGCATGCATAACGCGCTGACCGACAATTACGATGCATCGATCCGTCACTTCGCCACAAACGTCCCCGGTGCCATTGTGGCCGCCTGTCTATCCATCGCCGGTGTCCTCATCGGCTGTGAAGTCGGAGGCCAAGCGGTCTTAGGAAGACAATAGAGAGGGACAACTCCTTGGCCCACAGAACGACATGGCTACGATCCGACTTCGTCACTTCGCCACAAACGTCCCCGGTGCCATTGTGGCCGCCTGTCTATCCATCGCCGGTGTCCTCATCGGCTGTG
>JAZSCY010000359.1:0-2551 GCA_045530875.1 Eubacteriales bacterium | reverse complement strand
TATTCCGAAAAGGAAATCTTCCTCCGGGAAATCGTTTCCAATGCCTGCGATGCGGTAACCAAGCTTCGCCGGCTTTCCTCTCTCGGTCAAATTAAGGATCTGGATTTGAGCGGTGCCAGAATTGATGTGATTCTGGACAGCACGTCCGGTACCATCACCGTTGTGGACACCGGCATCGGCATGACAGAGGAAGAATTGCAGAAATACATCTGTCAGATTGCCTTATCCGGCGCCTTGGATTTTGTACAGAAATACGAAAATGCCGATACAGCCGCGGAGTCCGGCATCATCGGACATTTTGGCCTTGGTTTTTACTCCTCATTCATGGTCAGTGATACCGTGGATGTGATCACGCGTTCGTACACCTCCGATACGGTGATCAAATGGAGCTGCAGCGAAGCCGGTGAGTATGAGATCGTTACTGATTACAACGATGACGGCGAACTTCTGCAGGGTCATGGCACAGCAGTCGTCATGCACATCAGTGAGGAAGGAAAAGAGTTTCTTCACGCCGGCAAACTGAAAGAAGTCCTGAATAAATACTGCGCCTTTATGCCGGTGAACATTTATTTCACCGATGCGGATGCAGATGTAAATAACGAGGCGGAGGAAACACCGGTCAATGACGTGAATCCGTTGTGGCTTCGTCAGCCTTCTGAAATCACGGAAGAGGAATACAAAGCGTTTTATCACCGGGTTTTCGGCGATTACCGGGATCCGCTCTTTTACATCCATCTCCGTGCCGATTATCCTTTGAATTTTAAGGGAATACTGTACTTCCCCCGGCTGTCCAACGAGTATGAGAGTTTGGAAGGACAGGTAAAACTGTTTTACAACCAGGTATTTGTTGCAGACAACATAAAAGAAGTCATTCCGGAATATCTTCTTATGCTGAAGGGTGTTCTGGATTGCCCCGAAATGCCCTTGAACGTATCCCGCAGTTATCTGCAGAACAGCGGCTATGTCAGCAAGATTTCTGCCCACATTACCAAAAAAGTGGCGGACAAGATCAATTCCCTGTTCAATCTCGAAAGGGAGAACTACGAGCAGCTGTGGCGTGATTTGAAAACATTCGTTGAATACGGATGCATGCGCGATAGAAAATTCTACGACCGTGTCAAGGACAGTCTGCTTCTTGAAAAGTGCGGCGGTGGATTTACTACTCTGGATGAATATCTGGAAAATGCCAAAACTGTCCATGAAAACAAAATCTATTACGCCACGGATAAAGTCGCGCAGTCCCAGTACATTTCCCTGCTGGAGAGTGAGGGAATTTCCGTTGTGCTGCTGGACCGCGTTCTGGATACACAGTTCATTCAGGTACTGGAACACCACCGGGATGGAGTTCATTTCGTGCGTGTGGATGCCGATGTAGCCAATATCGCACAGTCCACAGAAACCACCGATACCTGCGAGAATGCTGTTGCTGTTTTCAAAGAAATCGCACAGGAGAACATGACCGTTGAGGTGCAGAGTCTGAAGCGCAGCGATATTCCGGCCGTCCTTACCGTATCGGAGGAAAGCCGCCGCATGGACGATATGATGAGAATGTACGGAAGCGAAAACACGTTCCCCGTGGAATCCAAACTGGTACTGAATGCATCCAGCCGTCTGATTCAGAAAATAAACAATCTGCACGACACGGAACGGGATAAAGCCGCTTTATTGGCGAAGCAGGTATACGCCCTGTCTGTTCTCTCCAACAGAAGATTCACAGCAGAGGAATTGGATACTTTTCTTGCGGATTCCTATTCCCTGCTTGAAAAACTCTAATCATGCACAACAGCGAAACAACAAACATCCTCCGCAAAAATGCGGTTGACACACAAAAGGCAACGGACGCCCTTGAGGAATTGCGGTACGGAATACTGTACGATCTGTCAAAATTGCTTGCCACAGGTCCGGATGCATCCCCTGCGTCGCTGTATGCCGATGTGATATCAAAGGATCTCTGCACCAAGGATTTTGCCCAGTTTTGCCGTCAGTGTACCCGGAATGCATTCAATTCCGATACACTCGCCGATCTATTGCCGGAAATGGCCAGAGCGAACGCAGAGTCCGGTCCCTTCACCGTGGCATATCTGAAAAACACTTATTCTGACAATGCCTTTTCTGTCTTCGCCGGACAGCTGAACAATGCGGAGGCTCATCCGGGCACTTCCTTTCAATCCGTATGTGAGGAAGTGTATTACGGGCGGTGTGGGGCTTGCATCCTGCCTTTTTACACCTCAGAGGACGGAACGCTCATTTCCTTCTTGCGGATGATTGCAAAATATGATTTGAAGATAGCGATGACCTGCGATGTAAATGTACAGAATGAGGACAACATTCTTCGCTTTGCCCTGTTACGGCATACTCTTTCCCTGCCGCAATCCCAGACGGTGCATATCCAGATCAATACGATTTTGCCGGGAGAATTATCCATCGGCACCTTCCTCGCCACCTGTGAGCACACCGGTGCATCTGTTACCGATCTGGTAACATTGCCGCTGACATACACAAGCGATTTCCCTTCCTACACGATTCGTTATCGAACGGATAGATCGGATCT
>JAZSCY010000243.1:0-7056 GCA_045530875.1 Eubacteriales bacterium | reverse complement strand
TCGTACAAAATATCCATCGTACCGTCTTCATGAAATCGCAGAATAAGCTTTGTACTCTCGTCATGCTCCTCATCTCGGTACCACCCGAGCTCGATGTTCTCCGGCAGAAAACGCAGTCCGTACTCCTGTGCGAACGCATCGCCATATGAACCGTATGCAGCATGTATAAGCACATTGTTCGCGTGAAGGAGCGTTTTCAGACTATCGGTCCTTTCAATGCGGGTCAGAGATTTCGGCAGATACAGCTTTTTCATGCCGGAAAACTGGTCGAGCACACCTGCATGAATCTCCGTGATTCCATCTTGCACGGTCACCGTGGTGAACGGCTCCTGCCAGTTTTCGACAGGATTCCATAACTCGGTATCACCTCGGCAAATGATGCCATTGCCGTGAATTTCAAGATTACCCCCGTCCCGGTCGATAAAAACCAGTCCCTCATGATTTTTGGAATAATACATGAATTTTTCCTCTTTATTTCAGCACGGGCATACCGTTTTCGCCGACAGTATAAACTTCCTCCTGCTCTGGTGTATCCCGATTGTCCAGTCGGAATCCGTACGGATCCGAGGGGACAATAAAGGAATCCGGGAACATAAATCCGGGACAAGCATTGATTTCGCCGACTTTGGTATATCTGCCGCCCGATGCATCAAATACCAGCAGACGCATATCACGGCTCCCCTCTTCTGTTTGTTCACAGAACAGATAGAGATAATGACCGTCATCCGCCGTTTTTACATAATAAGGATGATATGCGTATGCAAAAAGATCCTCACTGTAGTAATAACTGTCTATGTCGGTATACAGACCAAATGAACCGTAGCCGATACCTTCATCACTGACAAAATTCATACTGTTGATTTCTTCCAGATCGGGTTCCGCGTCAAGATTTGTAAAATAAGGCAAGTTCTGTGCAAGCGCTGTGATGTATGCCGTCGGTTCACCGAAATATTTTTTAACAAATACTTCGGGATGTTCTGTAAACGATACTGTTGCTGTCTGATTTCCGAAACCCGCATCGCAAAGATCCCCGGGCATGAAATAAAACGTCACGCCGTTATAGTCGAGCGTCCAGCTGATGCCATCCTCCGGTGTCTCGGCGAAATAATCTTCCACCGCTGTTTCCGAATGATATTCACCCTGCCAGGTATACCGGTTCAATTCTTTCTTGATAATCTGTATTACGCTGTCCATATCGCAGATTACGTCGTTCAGCGCAAGCTCGCATCCTGTTTCAGCATCCAGATTGGTTCCGTGGAATGCACGGTAGCCCTCAATAAATCCATAGTCTGCATAAGAATCCGAGAGCAGGCTGACAACCAGACTATCTGCACGGCGAACCAGAATATCAAGAGACGAGACCTGCTGTCGGAAGTATTCGGTTCCGCCTGCGGAAAGCGATTCCTTTGCAAAGCCGATCAGATTGTCAAACTCGTCGTCCATGGATCGTTTTTCCATGGCTGCGTTCTGTTCCAGTGTTTCTGCCAGAGCCGGAAAATCACCAATATCATCCGCATGCAGAGTCACACATGAGTACCTGTTCTGTGCCAGAAGCAAAGAGGTTTCCGCATCATACTCCTTATTGTAATGATATGACTTTATGAGGGTCAGAAAACGGAGAGGTTCCGTTTCTGTTTCTGTATTTGTTTCGGGGACTGTCGCAACCGAAGCATTTTCCGTCACACATTCCAGTTTTACATCATGATCCGGCATTGTAAAACGAATGATAAAAGACCCCTTTTCATTGTCATATTCCACATTTAACAGTTTTTCACCGTCCAGACAGAAGATATAATTGGTATCCGATGCGGTTATAGGATAATATAAAACAACTTCTTTTCCAGCATGATAGGCATCCATTGCACCGTCATACATCGATTTTTCACCACAATAATCTACCGAATAGGTTTGTGCTGTACATCCAAACAGCATACACAGAAGTGCTTCCAGCAAAAGAACGGTATATACGACTTTTCTTCTCATATCATGTTCCTTACAAATTATTTGACAGGGCGGCAGAACACATCATTCCATCGCCCTGTCATTTATCTTTTTCATTTGAGAATCGCGTTTGATACCACGGCGACGTTTACTTATTCACCAGCATAAGTGCCGCATCCGCCTTTGCAATCCATTCGGTTCTGTCACCGTACTGTGCCGCATTCAGTGCATCCGCGGTTGCTTCTGCCTGGGCTTCGTCCAATGTGCCATCCTTGACTGCCTTTACAGCACCTGCAACCGCTTTTGCTGCGTTGATCTGCTGCTTCCATGTATTGCCGAGGTTGCGCAGGGTCTTCTGAATACCGAACAGGGTGTTGAAATACTTTTCCATATCTTCGTATTCGCGGGCGCGGACTTCCAGACGTACCTCATACAGTCCGGGTGTGTTGTTGAATGTGAGAACACAGTAATGTTTTGTTTCTTCTTTGCCCTCGGAATTTTTCACCGTTTCGGAATCATAATTGTAGCCGTAGAGATCGGCAAGACGGTATACACAGGCAATGGTGGATTTACCGAAGATAAAAATCTTATAACGGTTTTCGGTCAGTGCGACAAGACCCGTGGAGGGCGACACATACAGCTCACCGTTCTTGCCGAACCGCTTCAGTTTCTCTGCCTTGACCTTTGTTTTGGTCAGCGGAACAAAAATCTGATTCCACGCTTTTGTACCGAATTCCACCTGTTCGATATGAGAATTTACCGAATCGAGTGTTGCCTCGACCTTGTTGAAGATCTTCATACATTTTTTTACACAGACCTTGCGGCAGATGAAATTTCCATCCGCCAGTTTTTGTTCGGAGATCAGACCAACCTCCGCTACACAGATTGCACAAGTATGCTTTGCCATGATAATTCCTCCTGTATATAGTATTATTTATTATATTGTTTGGTGGTACTTATGCCCACTTATCCTCTGACTTCGGCAGTCTGATGTCGGAAAGACATTGAATATCATTCAAGAACCACTGACCGGTAGATGGCTTCTTTCTCAGTTTGATATTTCTGGGATTGTCAGCACCTCCGCTTGTCACATACAGTGTTGCCCAGTTTTCATTATCGAAGGAATATGGGTTTTCGATAACGGAAATAACATACGGTTTGTTCGGCGTATAATCGTTTTCCGGTATCGCTCCCTCAAAGAAAGATCGCACCTTGTATTCCTTGCCTCTCAGACGATCCTGTAAAAAGCTTTTTTCGCTGGTGCTGAAGTCCTCGGGACCCTTCAGCCATGACAGCATCGCATATGCGGTTTGGGGGTCGGATTCATATCTGCTGAGCGCAAGAATCGTCAGCGCAGTTGTCTTGAAAGCGGTATCAAGCTTTGCCTCGGGAAGCGCCCTCAACGCCTCAAGTGTTTGCGGCAATGCGTCAAATGTGAATGTTTCGGTGTGATTTCTTCCTTTACCGATGTTCTGTACGGCAGTGTTCACCGCTTTGTTTACAGCTTTTCTCGACTCTCTCTTCAGTGCAGAAATTGCCGCTTGTTTCAGTGAATCAAAAATACTCATTTTCTGTTCCTCCTATTTCGTTCTTTGCTCATGCTGCTGCTTCATCCGATGTATGGGAAGCCCACAGTGCGGGCAGAACCTTGCATCCGCAGTCAGTACCGTACCACATCCCTCACAGCATCCGTGCTGTCGTCTGTAGTGATCATACAATGTTTCTCTCGTCAAAAAGGCTCCGCAGCTGCGGCAGAAAAATGAACCTTTTTTCGCAATCTGACCGCACTTGTGACAGATCTTCATTTTCTTCATCACATTCGGGCCAAACCCGTACTGTTCCAGATTCCGGAAGTGGATTTCCGTTGTCATTTTTCGCTCTCCTCTCCCCCGTACACGAGCTTATGCCCACAGACGGGACATTTCCCGGACTGCTTTTCGATTTTGATGCCGCAGTTTTTACAGTAGTTCGGTTCTGCCTCATAGGGCGCACATTCCACACACTCCAACACATCCGCGTTGTAAACGGCATCGATGACCCATCTCCCGCATTTATGACAGAGATTAAAACAGCGCCTGCCGACCGTTTCCCATGCAATCCGTAATCCTTCCTCGGGCGTTTTCGCGTGGATCGGCTCGGTTGTACATGCCAATGCGCCGGAAATCTCACAGTAAAACTTGTATCGGTACCCGCCGGTATCTGATATCATTTTGCAGGCAGCGGTTTTCTTGTCTTCCATAAGATCAGCCCTCCTGTCAGATCGGAAAACAAAAGGAATATGATTTGTGGCAAAAACACATTTCCTCTTGATAGAATCAAGATTTTATGTTATAATTATTATAAACTAATCGGGGCGGACTCTGTATCGTTGGCGCGCTCACAGAGTACTTATGCGTATGCATCACGGATGCATGCATAACGGGATACCCCTTTCGCAATTGGATGGACCACGGCAAGACCTATATCCCCTTCGGTATTCTTGCAAGTATTATTATACGGATTTTCACGCTTTTGTCCCTACCCGATTCGACATGAATGGGTAGGAAAACCAAAATTTTTTCAAAATTGGGTGGGAATTCGGGTAGGAAAACCATACTGGAAGGTGGCATTATGAAAAAAACACTTGCATTTCTCCTCACTCTTACACTGCTTATGACAATATTGGCGGGCTGTTCGCATCAACAGATGCCGAGTCCCGCAGATCCGGTCACACTGAATATATGGCACGTATACGGAAGTCAGACGATATCTCCATTGAACACCCTCATTGATGAATCCAACCGTTCTGTCGGCCGCGAACATGGCATTACCGTCAACGTGGTGTCCGTCACCAGTTCATCTGCCATCGACGAAGCACTTTCCGCATCCGCAAACAATGAACCCGGAGCAGAAGCCATGCCGGATCTGTTTACCGCGTATCCGAGGGTTGCAGAAATCGTCGGAAAAGAAAACCTTCTTCCGTGGGATGACTATTTTACAGAAAATGAGTTGTCCGCTTTTCACGCGGAATTTCTCTCCGAAGGCTATTTCGGCGACCGGCTGCTCATGCTTCCCGTGGCAAAGTCTGCGGAAGCATTCTTTCTGAACCAAACGCTGTTTGACCGCTTCTGCGCGGATACAGGAATCACATCGGATGATCTTGCTTCTTTTGACGGTGTATTTCAAACGGCACGCACCTACTATGACTGGTCGGGAGGTCAAAGCTTTATCCAGATCAATGACTACTATCACTATGCCTATGTGGGAATGAAAGCATACGGCGTCGAATTGATTCGCGGCAGAACCTTACAGCTGGATGAGGACGCATTCCGATCGATATGGACTCCGCTTGCCGAGGCAGCAATCTATGGCGGCATCTGCCTTGACGAGGGCTACGCTGCCGCACGTTGGAAAACTGCGGAAGTCATTGCCAATACCGGATCGACTGCCGATGTGCTGTATCAGCCGTCCGAAGTGATCTATCCCGACAATACAACCGAAGCGATCGAAGCAGTGGCTTATCCGTATCCGACCTTTACAGACAAAGATTCCGGCGTGATCTATCGCGGAGGCGGACTGTTCGCGATGAAAAGCAGCGACGAGCGCCGCAATCAGGCTGCAGGGATCTTTGCCAAATGGCTGACGGAAGAAGAGCATAATCTTGCATTTGTCACAAAAGCCGGTTATCTTCCGGTGACAGACAAAGCCTTTGATGCGCTGTTTTCTGATCTGAATCAGATCGAAAAAGAAAACTACCGCAGCGTTTATGCGGCAGTTGAGACCATGCTTGACAGCTATACGTTTTATGCACTCCCCCTGTATGACGGTGCTTCGGAAGCACAGCTTGACTTTGAAGCAAATGTGAAGGCTGTTCTGAAGTCCGCACGCAACCAGTACGTCAAACGGATCGGTAATGGAGAAGATCCCGAAACAGTCATGGAAGCACTGATCGCTGCCTCCCTTACTGAACTGATCAGCCTGTCCGGAACATAAGGAGACTTTCATGAAATTGTTTCTGAAATCCGACCTTCCGCGTCAAATCCAACACATCAAACATGGCGGGATTTCTATCCGCCGTCGGTTTATCGTTTACATCATTTCCGCAATTGTACTGGTTTTATCGCTGATTCTGCTTCTTTTGAACCTGTTCGGCATCTTGAATCCTGCGAGTGCACAGATCATGGGTGTGCTGGATACGCAGCTGCTCTCCTTTGCTGACAAAATCGAGCGTGATTATGACAAAGCTGCAGCACATGCGATTTCCTTTTCCGATCAGTTGGAGACGAAAATCCAGAATTATCTCACGGAAAACAATCTTGACTTTGCCGATCTGAAAAATGATGCGGCCGCCCTTTCCGCGCTGCAAGGTGCGCTTTACGATATCATTTATCTGAATATGCAGCTCGCACCTTCCAGCGGCACCTTCTATATTCTGAATACGACGGTAAACAGCCGATCCGAGGTGCCGTTGTACAACGGTATTTATCTGAAATACATCAATCTCTATTCGGAAAGCACGGTCAACAATGACATCGCGCTGTACCGCGGTTCCTTCTCTACCGCCAAAGAGGGAAATATCACCTTTCACAGCGGATGGAGTAATGAAATGCGCACCGATTTTTTCGATGTCTGTGAATCCTCTTTCGCGGACGGAAAGCATTACATCCTGAGTTCTACTGTGCAGATCCCCGGTACGTGGGAGCGCGCACGGTATGTCTATGTACCGATCCGCGATCAAAAGGACGATATCATCGGCGTTTGCGGCTTCGAGATCAACGATATGTATTTTCAGTTGTCGAAAAAAACCAATGACGACAAGCTTGGACAGTTCATCGGCGCACTTGTCGATGAGAAGCAGGGGGTGTTCTCCTGTCAGTTCAATTCAGGACATTACAATGCCATCGATGCCGGAAAGATACGGATCACCGAAAAAAAAGGGAATTCCGTCTTTGATTTCGGCACAGAATCCTGTATTGGCAAGACCAAAAGCGTGATTCTTGGTGAAGATACGTTTACCATTGCACTTCTGCTGACAGAAGCACAGTCCAACGCTTTGGTTCACAACGGTCAGATAAAAACTATCGGAATCATTTTCGCTGTTATGCTGGTCATGTTTGCATACTGCCTGTTCATGAG
>JAZSCY010000208.1:0-3342 GCA_045530875.1 Eubacteriales bacterium | reverse complement strand
ACGTGGCTCAGGTGATCCGTACTACCCGGGATGAGGCATTTGCCGAGGCAAAGGCGGAGTTCGAGGGTATGGAGGAGATGTTTGAAAACGATCCGCAGGCGGTGGAGCGTTTCTCCGATTCTTTCACCGTGACCTATGAGGATAACGATAAGGTGGTCACCCTGGCCTACGTGCTGAATCAGATCGAGGGCGTGCGCAAGGTCAACAACCGCCTGGATCTGGCTACGAAAATCTCCTCCTTCAAGCAGGGAGTTCTTCTGATCTTTACCTGGTTCCTTCTGATCCTCTTTGTGGTTACCCTCTTTGTGATCATCAATACCATCAAGCTGTCCGTGTTCTCCCGCCGGAATGAGATCAGCATCATGCGGTATGTGGGAGCTACCGGATTCTTCATTACCATGCCCTTCCTTTTGGAGGGTATCATCATCGGTCTGTTTGCCAGCGGCGCGGCTTATCTGGCGGAATGGTACTTCTATCTGTACATTGAAAAGATGGTCGTTACCGAGTGGCAGATGATCTCCATCGTTCCCTTCGATACCTTGCAGATGCCCCTTCTTGTAGGATTCCTCGGCGTGGGTGTGGTGGCCGGTATCGTAGGCAGCAGCATTTCTCTCGGAAAATATCTGAAGGCATAAGGAGGTACATATATGAAACAGAATATACTTCGTCGAGGCGGACGTCTCGTAGCGCTTCTTATGACTTGTGCTGTTGTGATGGGTGTGCTCCTGAGTGGCGGATCTGTGGCCAATGCAGACTCCAAACTGACCGACGCCACCGTACAGAAGTACGAGGAACAGATCGCCGATCTGCAGAAGCAGCAGAAGGCCATCCAGAACAATCTGGCTAAGATGGCCAAGGAGGGAAGCTCCCTGGCAGCGCAGAAGCAGGCCGTGGATACCTATATGGATACCACTCAGCGTAAGATCGAGATCGCGCAGATCCTGCTGGACGAGCTGGAATTGAAAATCAACGACAATATCGCCTCTCTGGAGGATGCGGAAGCGGATTATAACCGCATGTACGAGCAGTTCTGGAATATCGTGGTGATGAGCTACGAGGAGGGCGATGCCAGCTACATCGGACTGATCCTCGGCGCGGACAGCCTCAGCGATTTTCTGACCCGCATGGATCATGTTTCCAGCCTGCTTGCATATAATAAGTCCATAATGGATACACTGCAGCAGACCCAGTCCATGCTGGAAGAGGATAAATTGTCCTTGGAGACAAAGATTGCTTTGCAGAATGAGACACTCATTGCTTTGGGCAAGGATATTGAGGATCTGGCCAAGCAGGAAGAGGACATTCTGGGAAGGATAAAGGATCTGGAAAAGGATCAGGCAGCTGCCCAGAAGGAGTACTACGAAAACAAGAAGCAGGAAGACCAGCTGGATAAGGAACTGGAAGAATATCTGGCAGAACTCCAGAGAAAGAATCAGGAGAAGATGGAAAGCGGCGACTGGCTGTGGCCCATCAGCCTGAACGATTATCAGAGATGCTCCTCCGGCTTTGGCTGGCGTAAGCTGTACGGCGTGTGGGATTACCATCGCGGATGGGATCTGGCAGCGTACCGCGGAACTCCCATCTATGCCTCCAAGGGCGGCAAGGTGGTGATTGCCCAGTATCACAACAGTTACGGCAACTATATCGTTATCGACCACGGCGACGGCGTTTCCACTGTGTATGCTCACTGCAGCAAGTTGAACGTGGCTAAGGGCGATACGGTGAAGAAGGGTGACAAGATCGGCGAGGTGGGAACCACCGGCAACTCTACCGGTAATCATCTCCACTTTGAGTTCCGTCTGAACGGAAAGTATATCGATCCCTTTACCTATATCAAGAATCCTCCGATCAAGGTGATCGCATCCCGTTACGAAAAGTAAGGCATTCCGTGTGCGGCACGGGAAACAGGTGAAACAGTGCTATGAAAAAGAAAATTTCCGTTGGCGTATCCCTTGTTTTGGTTTTGTTGGCGGTGATCCTCACCTTTGAGGTCACCTATACCGTTCTGTCGGTGCAGCACCGCAAGGAAATGAACAATGCGTACGCCCATCTGGAAAGCTACAATAAGCTTTTGTATGTGGATGAAATGTACCGCTCCCTCTACGTCAAGGATGTGGATGAAGAGGCGCTGATCGACGGCATCCTGGCAGGCTATGTGATGGGAACGGGCGATCGGTACGGGGCGTATTATCCCGCTGAGGAGTTCCAGACCTATATGGACAGCCTGAACGGGGACATGCAGGGCATCGGCGTCAACGTGATCTATAACTCCGATTACGGCGCCATCGAGATTATCAATGTCATGCCGGATTCCCCCGCGTTGGAAGCGGGTGTGGAGCCGGGCGATCTGATCGTCTACGTGGGCGAGGGCGACGAAATGGAAAGCGTAGCCGAGTTGGGCTATTACGGTGCTCTTGCGAAACTGCAGGGCAAGGCGGGCACAACCGCTGTCTTTACCGTTGCCCGCGGCAAGAATTACGAGGAATCCCATTCGTTCTCCATTCTGCGAGGCTATGTGACCGAGCAGACCGTGCTTCATCATGTATACGATCTGGACAGCACGGTGGGCGTGGTGAAAATCACCAGCTTCGATCGGGCTACGCCGGATCAGTTCTACGCAGCCATCAATGATCTGAGAAACAGCGGATGCACCCGCCTGGTGGTGGACGTGCGGAATAACCCCGGCGGTGAATTGACCGCCATCTGCGATGTTTTGGACTATCTGCTTCCCGCCGGCCCTGTGATCCGCACGGTGGATCGCTCCGGTAAGGAGGAAGTGATCTATCAGTCCGACGCCAAGGCGCTGGATATGCCCATGGCCGTTCTGGTAAATGAAAATACTGCCAGCGCGGGAGAATTGTTCTGCTCCGCTCTGCAGGATTACAAAAAGGCCGTGATCGTGGGCACACAGACCTACGGCAAAGGCTCCATGCAGACCATCCGCCAGCTTCCCGACGGAAGCGGGCTCAGCGTAACCTACCGCTACTATTGCCCGCCGTATTCCGATAACTACGACGGCGTGGGTGTGACTCCCGACGTGGTGGTGGAGCCGGCAGGCGCTATGCTGGAAAAGAATATCTATAAAATCACCGACGAAGAGGACAATCAGCTCCAGACGGCGGTGGCGCAACTTAATAAATAACTGCTGCCCGTCACGGACAGCGTAATGACGAAAGGATCTCCACCCATGGAAAACCAGAAGAAAACACTGTACACGGAAGAGGGATACAAAAATCTGGTGGATGAGCTTCAGTATCTGAAGGACGTCCGCATCCCCGAAATCAAAGTGCAGATCGCCGAGGCAAGAGCATTTGGTGACCTCTCCGAGAACAGTGAGTACGA
>JAZSCY010000331.1:0-2350 GCA_045530875.1 Eubacteriales bacterium | reverse complement strand
ATTTCCGCGGTTTCGGAAACGATAAACTCGCCCTCAAAAATGCGGTTGATGGCGCTCTTGACTGCCTTCTCATCCCGGTATTCCCGCTTGATCATGGAGATCAGACTCTTATCGGTTTCCTTGTTGGCGATGAGCTTTTCCGCATACTCGCGCTGCTTTACATATTCATCGGTCAGAATGCGCGCCGTTTTGGAGGCAGCGATGACCAGCGTATAGCGATTATACTTTCCGTTTTTGGACAAGTCACTGATAGACGGATAAATCATAATACTTGCACTTTCTCCCGATTCGGGTATGAGATTTGTATGGTTGTGTATTCGTTTATTCTTCCCCAAAGAATCGGGAAGTAACGGGCTTCATGCGGGATGACCGAAGATGCTCGGCTGCCAGAATACCGGCGATATCACGTGCGCACTCTGCCACGCCGTTGTCCTTGTTGACAACGATGTAATCGTATTTTTCGCTGATGACGATCTCCTCCCGTGCCCGGCGCAGCCGAGCCAGGATCACATCATCCGTTTCCGTGCCGCGGCCTCGCAGACGGGCCTCCAGTACCTGACTGTCCGGGGGGATCAGCATGATGGTGATGGTGTCGGGGAACAGCCGCTTCACCTGCATGGCACCGTCCGCCTCGATCTCCAGAATCAGATCGTGTCCGCCGGAGAGCACTCGCTCCACCTCGGAGCGAAGAGTGCCGTAATAGTTGCCGCAGTAGACGGTGTGTTCCAGAATCTCTCCGTGGGAGAGGGCTTCCTCAAAATCGTCCCGGGACATGAAATAGTAGTGAACGCCGTCCTCCTCACCGGGGCGGGGAGAGCGGGTGGTTGCGGAGACGGACAGCCCCAAGCCGGGAAGCTGGGCACGCAGCTCTTTGACTACCGTGCCTTTGCCGCTTCCGGCCGGACCGGAGATGACGATCAGCATGCCTCTGTTTTCACTTTTCATAGCTGTCCCTCGCTTGTCTCCTCCGGCAGATCGGGATTCTGCACGCCGCCCTCAATCCGCGCGGCAATGGTTTCCGGCGGCAGGGCGGACAGGATCACGTGATCGCTGTCGGTGATAATGACGGATTTGGTTTTCTTGCCGCAGGTGCAGTCAATGGAGCGACCGTCCTCCCGGCTATCCTGAATCAGGCGCTTGACGGGAGCGGAGTCGGGCGCGGCTACGGTGATGATGCGCTCGGCAGAAACCAGATTGGAAAATCCTATATTGATGAATTTCATACGCTTACTCGATGTTTTGAATTTGTTCGCGGATCTTTTCCAACTCGCACTTCATATCCACTACCAGGCGGGCGATGTCCGCATTGTTTGCCTTGGAGCCGATGGTGTTGGTTTCCCGGTTCATTTCCTGCAGAAGGAAATCCAGACGGCGGCCGGCCGGTTCGGGAGAGTTCACGATTTCCTCCAGGCCGTTGAAGTGGGAATTGAGACGGACCAACTCCTCGTCGATAGCGGCGCGGTCGGCAAAGATAGCGGCTTCCGTGAGGATTCGCTGCTCGTCAATCTGAATGGAGTGATCGTCCAGAAGCTTGTGGATGCGCGCGTCCAGCTTATCCCGGTGACCGACGATGTCCGCCTCAGACAGGATTTTCACCTGCGCGGCGCACTCTTTGATCTTGTCCGCTTTGGAGAGAATATCCACGCGGAGGTTTTCGCCCTCCCGTTCTCTTGCGGCAAGGAACACATCCACAGCGGCGGAAAGAACGCTGCGTACATCCTCCCAATCCTTCTCCAGATCGTCCTCCGCTTTTTTGGTGATGAACAGATCCCGGTTGGCGGCCACCCGCATGACGGAAATATCGTCCTTCAAGGAGAATTCATCCCGCAATTCCTCCAGCGCATGGATATAGGATGCGGCCAGAGCCCGATCCAGCGTGATGACGGTGCCTTCTTCCTGCAGCACATCCACACCGATGTACACCTCGATTTTGCCGCGGACGATGCCACGCTCCGTCAGGTAGGCCTTAACCTTTTCCTCCAGGAAAGAATACATCCGGGGAAGACGGACGGTGCAGTCCAGAAAACGGCTGTTGACGCTCTTCAATTCTACGGTAATATCTTTTGCGCCACAGGCCGACAGGGCACGGGCGCGACCGAAAGCGGTCATACTTTTCAGCATGGATCTGTCTCCTTTTCGGATATGCGGGAAGGCATACCCATAGATACTATTATTATACTCCGTTTCTGTCTTATTTGTCAACTTTTTCTTAACAAATTGGCAGAAATGACGAAAGAAAAATACAAGGCCTGCCGCATTTTCGTGCAGCAGGCCATGAGAGTATGTCAGTCCCTCAGACTTTTGATTTTCAGGCGGCGGCGCAATTTCACCAGATAGAAGGTGATGAACA
>JAZSCY010000363.1:0-2279 GCA_045530875.1 Eubacteriales bacterium | reverse complement strand
AAGTTCACACAGTTCCCCTTGATTTTGGCACTGTGTATGGTATCATATAATAAAATACCGATCGCTTGCATAGAATGGACGGTAAGATGTTTTAAAGGGGAGAGCGCTATGCATATGTTTTCTCTGCGGCTTGTTCGTGGTGTGGGCCTATTTCTCATGTGTCTGCTTCTGGGCACACTGCTGGCAGGATGCTCAGGCAATGAAACGGCTGTTGTCTCCCAGCCAGTCCCTGCTATGAATGCGGGAGACGGTGTACCGGCTCTGCGCGCGATTATTGATCCCTCCAGCGAGGTCCGCGGCGTCTATATTGCCTCCGTATACAATATCGATTTTCCTTCCAAGACGAATCTTAGTGCCGATCGTCTGAGAAGCGAGATCGACAGCATCCTGGACACCATGGAATCCGCCGGATTGAATACTGTATATTTTCAGGTGCGTCCGTCATGCGACGCCTTGTACGAATCAAAGATTTTCCCGGTATCATCCGCTCTGTCCACAAAGGGAAAATTGGAGATGGATCCTCTTGCCTATATAGTGGAGCAGGCGCATCGGCGGAATATATTTGTCCATGCTTGGGTGAATCCTCTGCGTGTGTCCCTTGGCTCCGCATCCAATCCCAATGTGAAAATTGAAAACCTGCCGGAGGGAAGCCCTGCCAAAGCCCACCCGGAATGGGCAGTTGCCTATGCGGACGGACGGCTGTATTTTGATCCCGGATATCCTGGCGTACGTCAGCTCATTGCGGATGGCGTGAAGGAGATCGTGGAAAACTACAACGTGGACGGCATAATCTTTGACGACTATTTTTATCCCTATCCCGTCACATTGTCCGACGGAAGTATCGCCTTGTTCGATGACGATGCCTCCTACGCCTTATACGGAGGCACAGGGAGCCGAGCCGATTGGCGGCGGGAAAATGTGAATCAAATGATAAAATCCACGTATGACGCGGTAAAATCCGTCAGCGACCGTGTTCAGTTCGGCGTGTCCCCCTTCGGAATCTGGAAAAACGATGACGGAAAGAACGGCGGATCCGCTACCCGCGGTATGCAGTCCTACTTCTCCATCTACTGCGATCCCCTTGCATGGGCGGAGGGAGGATACGTAGACTATTTGGCACCGCAGATCTACTGGCGCTTTTCCACGGAGGTGGCACCCTACGGTGAGTTGGCCCGCTGGTGGAACCGTATGCTGGATGGAACCGGCGTAGATTTTCTGATTTCTCATGCGGCATACAATTACGATGTGTGGTCGTCACCCGAGGGGGAGATGGGCGAACAGGTGGAATTTGCACGAAGCGAGTTGACCTATCGCGGAAGCATTTTTTACGGATACGATGAGATCCGGCGCAATGCCTTTTCCTTGCGGGATGAACTTTTGGCGGTGTACGATACCATTATTCTCTATAGCACGCCATCCCCAACCGGATTAAAGCCGCACATATCGTCCCCGCCGGACGGTACATATGTAAATGCATCGGGAACCTATTTGATCGGTTCCTCCTCCCCGGACAAGCCTTTGTTTATCAACGGAAAGAGTGTCAGCCGCACCCGCGGAGGCTATTTCTCCGTATTTGTAGCGCTGGAGAAGGGTGAAAACGTATTCGTTGTTGAGCAAGACGGAAAACAGTATACCCATACGATTTACTGGGGAACTGCACCGGATGAGGCGGGAAGTACAGATGGATCCGGCACGGACAAGCACTCATGAGGCCATAGGCCGCATACCGGATACGAAAATTTTAATCTGCCATGGTTTCGCAGAAAGGAGTAATCCATGTATAATATTCTTGTGGTGGACGATGAGAAAATGATTCGTCAGCTGATTTCCAAATACGCTGCCTTCGAAGGTCACACCGTGACAGAGGGCGCGGATGGAATGGAAGCGGTGCAGCTGTGCCGTGAGGGGCGGTACGATATCCTCATTATCGATATTATGATGCCGGAATTGGATGGGTTTTCCGCCTGTCGGGAAATTCGCAAGTTTTCCGATATTCCCATCATCATGCTCAGTGCCCGGGGTGAGGAATACGATAAAATCAACGGATTCAGTCTGGGTATTGACGATTATGTGGTCAAACCGTTTTCTCCGAAGGAGTTGATGCTCCGGGTAGAGGCTGTCATGAAACGTGTGCGATCCACCGGACACACCGATCCCACACCCGCCAATGAAATTGTGGAGTTAGGTGGATTGAAGGCAGATCTGACGGCGCGCATCGTCTATATCGACGGTGTGCGGGCGGATATGTCTCCCAAGGAATACGAGTTGTTTTTCTATAT
>JAZSCY010000290.1:0-3497 GCA_045530875.1 Eubacteriales bacterium | reverse complement strand
GGGAGCTGCTGCGGCAATGAACACACCGCCCAGTTTATCGGACTTTTCATACAGGGTGACCTTGTGGCCCCGCTTGGCCAGCACCAGCGCGGACTCCATGCCGCCGATGCCGCCGCCGATGACGGCCACATTCTTGACCTTCTTGGCAGGTTTGATGTAGTGCTTCTTGCTCTGCATGGTCTCGGCGTTGATGGCGCAACGGGCCAGGCCCATGGTATCGGTCAGATCCTGGGTGTTGTAGTGGCCCTTGGAGGAGGAGAAGTTGAAGCATCCGGCATGACAGCAGATGCAGGGCTTGATGTCCTCCAGCCGATCCTCGATCAGCTTGGTGACCCATTCGGGATCGGTGAGAAACTGGCGTGCTACACCCACGGCGTCAATTCTGCCCTCGGCCACCGCCTGAGCACCGATTTCCGCATCCATTCTTCCTGCGCAGACCACGGGAATATCGACGAACTTCTTAATGTGCGCCACGTCATCCAGATTGCAGTTTTCCGGCATATACATCGGGGGATGTGCCCAGTACCAGGAGTCGTATGTACCGTTGTCTGCGTTCAGCATATCGTAGCCGGCATCCTGCAGATATTTTGCGGCGCGCTCGGATTCTTCCATGCAGCGGCCAACCTCGGTGTATTCCTCGCCGGGCATGGCACCCTCACAGAATCCCTTCATTTTGGATTCCACGGAATAGCGGAGGGAAACAGGGAAGTCCTCACCGCAGGCATCTTTGATGGCACGGACTACTTCCGCGGCAAAACGGTAGCGATTCTCAAAACATCCGCCGTACTCGTCGGTGCGCTTGTTGAAGAATTCGATGGAGAACTGATCCAGCAGATATCCTTCATGAACCGCATGGACTTCCACACCGTCCACACCGGCATCCCGGCAGAGCTTTGCGGTCTTTGCGAACGCTTCAATGATCTCGTGAATCTGCTCCACCGTCATCTCGGGACATTCAATATCGTGTGCCCAACGGGATTTCTGCGGGCTGGGGCTGGCCAGCTCATGGGATGTGTCCAGAATCGGCTTGATCAGAGCGCGGGTGAATTTGTTCTTATGCAGAGGGGCAACCAGTTCGGTGATTGCCCAGGAGCGGCCCATACCGGCGGTGAGCTGAATGAACAGTTTTGCGCCTGTCTTGTGGATCTCGTCCATGAATTCCTTCAGATCCTCAAACATTTTCGGATTCTGCCAAAGCCATTTTCCCCAGAAAGTGTCTCTGAGGGGAGCGATACCGGGGATGATCAGGCCCACATTGTTGTTGGCTCTTTCCAGAAAGAGCTTTGCTGCTTCCCGATCAAAATGACAGCCGGTCAACTCAAACCAGCCAAAAAGGGAAGTGCCGCCCATCGGGCACATGACAATACGGTTTTTGATTTCAACATTGCCGATTTTCCACGGGGTGAATAAAGAGCTGTACTTGGGATTGGTGTTCTCCATAACGCACTGATTCCTTCCGTCAGTAATGTATTTTGGGAATTATTTTTCGTAGGCACTGCACCGCTTCTGCAGATTGCTGTTGATCATAAACAGGCTGCGGTACATGATTTCCCGGCACTCTTCGCTGACACCGACACCGGCTTCTTCGATGATCCGGTCGATTTTTTCGGCGATTCTCTGTCCGACTAGCCGACCTTTTTCCGTCAGCGCCAGATGATTTTTATACTTTCTGTTGTCCTGTGGCCGTCTTATCAAGTACCCGTTCGTTTCCAGGTACTCGATGGAGCGGGAAATATTGGCCTTATCCTCCTCGCAGACATCGCACAGTTCTTTCGCCGTCATAGCATCTTCTTTGTACAGATAGTACAGACAGGACACATGAGGACTTTTGAGTTGGAATTCCGCCATTTCTTCCGTTTTGATGCGGCGGATATTCCGATTGATGTTTGCCATAAGCACTGTAAACGTTTTAAATCTTTCTTCCATGATATTTCACCTGAATTGTTGTAAAAACATTATTTTGATTATAGCATACTCTCCGTGTGTTGTCAACAAATTCCATGCAGTCCCGGTGCAATTTCCGTGTTTTTTATCGGGAAAAGTAATGTTGTGAATGATTCTCTTTTTTCACACAGACATCTTGAAAAAAATGGAATGAAGGAGTATAATATATCTATCCTAAAATATTTTGGAGGAATATCACCATGGCACTTACCTTGAATGAAAAATTTCTGAACGGTTTTGTTGGAGCCCATGAAGTGGAGTCTCTGGCTACCCAGACAAGCGACGCTTTTGCCACCGTGTGCAACCGCAGCGGCGCCGGTGCCGATTTTCTCGGTTGGGTGGATCTGCCGGTAAACTACGATAAAGAAGAATTTGCCCGCATCAAGAATGCGGCTGAGCGCATTAAAAAGATGTGCGATATCCTGGTGGTTATCGGAATCGGCGGCTCCTATCTGGGTGCCCGCGCCGCCATTGAATTCGTAACCTCTCCTCTTTACAATACGCTGGCTAAGGATACGCCCGCTGTGTATTTCGCCGGCAACAGCATCAGCGCATCCGCTCTGCAGGAGCTTCTGAGCATCTGTGAGGGCAAGGATATCTGCGTGAACGTGATTTCCAAATCCGGCACTACCACCGAGCCTGCCGTTACCTTCCGTATTTTCCGTGAGCTTCTGGAGAAGAAGTACGGCAAGGACGGAGCCCGTGAGCGTATTTTTGCCACCACCGATAAGGCACGCGGCACACTGAAGAGTTTTTCCGATGATATGGGATACGAAACCTTCGTTGTGCCGGATGACGTAGGCGGCCGTTACTCTGTCCTCACCGCCGTTGGTCTTCTGCCCATCGCCTGCGCCGGCATCGATATCGATGCTATGATGCAGGGCGCGGCCGATGCACGTGAAAAGTACAGCGAGAAGGATCCTCTGAAAAATGATTGCCTGCGCTATGCAGCCATCCGCAACATTATGTACCGTAAGGGAAAGGTGACGGAGATTCTCGTAGCTTATGAACCCGCGGCACAGATGCTCAGCGAGTGGTGGAAGCAGCTGTACGGCGAGAGCGAAGGTAAGGACAATCGCGGTCTGTTCCCGGCATCCGTCGTGTTCTCTACCGATCTGCATTCCCTGGGTCAGTACATCCAGGAGGGCCTGCGCAATCAGTTCGAAACCGTTATCGATATCAAGACCTCTCCCGTTTCCGTGAAGATTCCCCATGATCCTGCCAATATCGACGGTCTGAATTTCCTGGCCGGCACCGAGCTTCACGATGTAAACCGTACCGCTATGCTGGGTACGCTTCTTGCTCATAACGATGGTGGTGTTCCCAATGTGGTACTGGAGGTAGAGGACAGAGGCGCCTATTCCTTCGGCTACCTGGTATACTTCTTCGAGATGGCATGTGCTGTTTCCGGTTATATGTTGGGTGTGAATCCCTTCAATCAGCCCGGCGTTGAGGCATATAAGAAGAACATGTTCGCGCTTCTCGGTAAGCCCGGATATGAGGAGCTGCGCGCAGTCCTTGAAGAGAAGCTCAAGTAATAAAAAAAATTGCAC
>JAZSCY010000201.1:0-9483 GCA_045530875.1 Eubacteriales bacterium | reverse complement strand
CCATGCTCTGGGCCGCTTCAATGATATTGGGATCGATTTCCCGGAGGCTTCCCTCCACCAGTCGGGCCACAAAGGGGAAGGCGGCAATCACAAGAGGTACGATGGATGCCACGGTGCCCACTACCGTACCGACGATGGCACGGGTCAAGGGGAACACCAGGATCATCATAATGAGGAACGGCACAGAACGGAGCAAATTGATCACCACGTTCAAGGTCTGCATCAGCCATTTCGGCAGCGGGAGTACGCCGTCCTTCTCGCCCACCACAAGGAGCACGCCCAAGGGCAATCCCAAGACGATGGCGAAGAAGGTAGCCAGCACAGTTACATACAAGGTTTCCCAGATAGCGAGGGGAAATTCCGTCAGAAAAATATCCACAGCTTCTCTTAAAGCTTCCGGGGTAAACGCATTATTCAGCATCCGGGATCACCTCCTCTGCCCACACGTCCTCCGCACGGCGGAGATAATCAATAACAGCCTGCACCGTAGCGTCATCGGGGGATACGCCCAGCAGCATACTGCCGTACATTTTGTTTCCGATACATTTTGTGGATGCGCTGAGAATATTGGCAGCGATCTGGATATCGATAGCCATACGGGTGATCAAGGGAGCGCTGGTTGCCAGTGCGCCGTTGAACACGACGCGGATGCACCTCTCGTTCGCATGCTCGATCAGACCCACAGGATCGCTGTCCGGGCACACCAGTTTCCGGGCGGCAGATGTTTTGGGATGGGAGAAAATGGCGGAAACTTCCCCTTCCTCAGCCACGCGGCCGTCATCCAGGATCGCCACACGGTTGCAGATCTCCTCCACCACGCTCATCTGGTGGGTGATGATCACCACGGTGATGCCGGTCTTTTCGTTGATCTCCCGGATCAATTCCAGGATGGAATGAGTCGTCTGGGGATCCAGAGCACTGGTTGCCTCATCGCACAAAAGCACTTTGGGATTGCTGGCAAGGGCGCGGGCGATGGCAATTCTCTGCTTCTGGCCGCCGGACAACTGAGCAGGATAGGCATTTGCCTTATTCGGCAATCCTACAATTTCAAGAAGTTCCTTGGCCCGCTTGATGGCATCTGCCTTTTTGACACCTGCCAACTCCATGGGAAAGCAGATATTTTTCAGGCAACTACGCTGCATCAGCAGATTGAATCCCTGGAAAATCATGGACACACTGCGGCGCACTTTCCGCAATTCCGCCGGGGAAAGATTTCCTACGTCCTGGTCATTGATGACCACACTTCCCTCCGTCGGCCGTTCCAGCATGTTGATACAACGGACGAGGGTGCTTTTTCCCGCACCGCTCATGCCGATAATGCCGTAGATATCTCCGTCACGGATGGTGAGGGTGACATCCCGCAAGGCATCCACAACGCCGTCGGATGTGGAAAATGACTTGGATAGATTTTTAATTTCGATCATATGTACTCCGCATAGACATACGCCGGCCGCTTAAACGGCCGACGTATGGGATTCAATTCTTATTTGATGGCGTCGAGGGTGGTCTGCTTACCGCCATACAGTCCCAGAGGCTCTACGTGGATGGACGCAACGGAAACGATATGGGTGCCGTTTTCCTTATTGAAGTCATCCAGGTAGGGGGTATGCTGGAAGTAGTTTGCATCCAACTCACCGCTCTCCACCACGTTGTTGGGCTGAACATAGTCGGTGAACTCAACGATCTTCAGGGTAATGCCTTTTGCAGCCAGGATCTCCTGGGCAATCTTCAGAATTTCAGCGTGAGGAGTGGGGGATGCGGCAACGGAAACCTCCTTGCCGGACAGAGCGGCGTAATCCACATCGGCGGCATAGCCGTCACCGGGATTTTCAACAACGCTTACAACCGCGCCGGAATACTTCTCGGTGATGAAGTCCGCCACCTTCTTGCTCTGCAGAGCAGCGACCAGGGCTTTGATGAGGGGAGCATTCTCGTTGCCCTCCTTAACAGCCAGGATATTGGCATAAGCGGAGAACGCGCCCTCGATGACCAGGGAATCCTCCACGGGATTCAGACCGGCGTCAATGGCATAGTTGGAGTTGATCACAGCGTAATCCACATCCTGCAGGATGTTGGGCAGCTGTGCGGCTTCGATTTCACGGAACTTGATACCGTGGGGGTTTTCAACAATATCACGGACGGTGGCGGTGATGCCAGCGCCCTCTTTCAGCTTGATATAGCCGGCCTGCTCCAGAAGAAGGAGAGCACGGGCTTCATTGGTTGTGTCACTGGGAACAGCTATGGTGATCGCATCGGAGCCGCAGCCGGCGGTGAATGCGAGAACAGACAGAATCAGTGCGGCAAACAGAACAAAAGAAAGTATACGTTTCATAACAATCTCCTAAAAACAGTAAGTATGATTTTTGTAAATAATGATTTTGTGAATACGCGAGTCACATTCGCTGATTCTTGATGTTGGTGTGAGCTAAAATATACGTCATACATATACCCCGTAAAAAAAGGAAGTTCTGACGAACTTCCTTTTACAAGATCAACCTATATATACAGGTATCAGTTGCAGGCAAGAAAGCACGTCTTGATCGCGCGAGTCATATTCATATACATGGACATGGACATCATTCGCATCATCATCCCGTACGTTCCTTTCTGACAACATCTATATACGTGTATTATATCATCGTGTACCGGCCTTGTCAACAGTAAGTTTGAAAAATATGTTAATTTGCTCCCGCAACAAATCCGGGTGCGGAAAGATACCGCTCCCCGCCGTCCGGCAACAGAACAACAATATTCTTGGCGCGATTGTCTTCTTCCTTGGCCAGATGAGTGGCTGCCCACAGTGCCGCACCGGAGGATATGCCCACAAGGACACCTTCCGTTTTGGTCAGACGATGAACCGTTTCCAGCGCATCCGCCTCCGTCACAGGGATAATCCGGTCGTAAATATCCGTATTCAGCGTATCGGGCACAAATCCGGCACCGATACCCTGCAATCCGTGGGAACCTGCTTTTCCGCCGGACAAAACCGGGGAGGATGCAGGCTCAACGGCCACGATCTGCACCGCGGGATTCATCGATTTCAGATACTTTCCCACGCCGGAGATCGTACTACCCGTGCCAACTCCAGTCACAAAGATATCCACCCGGCCGTCGGTATCACGCCAGATCTCGGGACCGGTCGTTCTTTCGTGGGCCTGGGGATTGGCCGGATTGCCAAACTGATCGGGCAGAAATGCACCGGGAATCTCCCGACACAGCCGATTTGCCTCCTCGATCGCGCCCTGCATTCCGCGGGCTCCGTCTGTGAGCACCAATTCCGCCCCGTATGCTCGCATCAGATTGCGTCGCTCCACGGACATGGTTTCAGGCATAGTAAGAATCACCCGATACCCTTTTGCAGCGGCGATGGCGGCCAAACCGATGCCCGTATTCCCGGAGGTAGGCTCCACGATGGTGGCGCCGGGCTTCAGTCTTCCGTCGGCTTCCGCCTGGGCGATCATCTCCGCGGCCACACGATCCTTGGCAGAGCCCGCCGGATTGAAATACTCCAGCTTGGCAAAAATAGATGCATGGGGACAAAACGCCTCACCGTACCGCTGCAGGTGTAGAAGAGGTGTATTGCCGATCAATTCCGTGGCAGAGCGGTAAATGTTCATGGATTGCTCCCGTTTGTCAATCAGTTTTCCCAGTTGTGGTATACTTCGCTGACGTCGTCGCAGTCGTCCAGATGCTCCAGCAGGAGATTCATGTTCTTGATATCGTCCTCGCTGCTCAGAGTGACATAATTGCTGGGGATCTTATCCATTTCGGCGGACTCGATCTCATAGCCGAGAGCCACAAGAGCGTCACGAACGGCATACAGATCGTCCTTCTCGGTGAGGATCTCAAAGGATTCCTCATCGGAGGAGAAGTCGGCCGCACCGGCTTCCAGGGCGGCTTCCATCAGTGCATCCTCATCGATGTTGTCCTCGCGGAGAACGATAATAACACCCTTATCCTCGAACATGAAGGACACGCATCCGCTCTGGCCCAGATTTCCGCCGTACTTATCAAAGAAGTGGCGCATATCGGAAGCGGTACGGTTGCGGCTGTCGGTAGCGGTCTCCACGATAATGGCGACACCGCTGGGGCCGTATCCCTCGTACACGATCTCTTCGTACACAACCGCATTCGCGCCGCTTGCCTTCTTGATGGCACGATCGATGTTATCGTTGGGCACGTTGTTGGATTTTGCTTTTGCGATCAGATCGCGCAGCTTGCTGTTGTTATTCGGATCGGGACCGCCCTCGCGTACGGCGATCGCGATCTCCTTACCGATTTTCGTAAAGATCTTACCCTTCTGGGCATCGGTCTTTGCCTTTTTATTTTTTATATTATTCCATTTGCTATGTCCAGACATGATGAACCTCTTTTAAGTGATTAGATTTTTTCCGGCGTCTTGATGCAGATCAGACGCAGGGCGTTGCGCAGAACGATGCCTGCCGCACGGGCGAGGCGTACACGGGATGCGCGTACCGTCTCATCCTCGGCGGTGAGGATCGGGCAATTCTGATAGAAACGGTTGAAGGCGGTGCACACATCGATGACGTACCGGGTGATAATGGAGGGCTCATACTGATCTATTGCGTCCAGTACCTTTTCGGGGAACTTGGACAGAGTAACCAGCAAAGCGGACTCCTCAGGCGCGGTGATCACAGGGGCCCCGCTGAGATCCAGATTGCCGGCCTTTTCCTGGATGGAGCAGGTGCGGGCGTAGGTGTACTGAGCGTAGGGGCCGGTATTGCCCTCAAAGCTCAGAGCATTCTCCAGAATGAAGTTGATATCCTTGATGCGGCTATTGTACAGGTAATGGAACACGATAGCGCCCACACCGACCGCTTCCGCCACTTCGTCCCGGTTCGGCAGATCGGGATTCTTCTCCATCATGATCTCCTGCACCTTTTCGATGGACTGGCGGAACAGATCCTTCAGAAGCACCACGTTACCGGTACGGGTAGCCAGCTTGGCGCCGCCGATGGACACCGTGCCATAGGGAACGTGAACCAGGTCACCGGCCCAATCGTATCCCATCAGTTCCATCACCTTGAACCACTGGGCAAAGTGGAGGGACTGACCGGCAGAGGTAACGTAGATGCACTTGGCAAAATCGTACGTCTTGCGGCGATACAGAGCAGCGGCGATATCACGGGTAGGATACAAAGTAGAGCCGTCCCGCTTCAGGATGAGGCACGGAGGCATTCCGTACTCTTCCAGATCCACAATGGAAGCACCGTCGTCGATTTTGAGGATATTCTTTTCCTTCATCTCCGCAACGACAGCGGGCATCTTATCGGTGTAAAAGCTTTCGCCGTTGTAGCTGTCGAACTCGATACCGAGCTGGCCGTAGGTCTTCTGATACTCCTGCATGCTGATGTCAATGAACATCTTCCACAGTTCCATGCATTCGGGATCGTGATGCTCCAGGGCAGTAAACGCTGCTCTTGCCTCATCGTTGAGGGAAGGATCCTTTTCCGCTTCCTCATGGAATTTCACATACAGGCGCACCAATTCATCGATACCGCCTTTTTCCACTTCCTCGCGGCTGCCCCACTTGCGGAAAGCCACGATCTGCTTGCCGTTCTGGGTACCCCAGTCACCGAGGTGATTGATACCGATGCAGTTGTATCCGCAGAACTGGTGCAGCAGTTTCAGCGAGTGTCCGATCACGGTGGTGCCCAGATGTCCGATGTGGAACGGCTTGGATACGTTGGGAGAGGAATAGTCCAGAACCACGTTCTTGCCCTCACCCATATCGGATGCACCGTAATTCTCTCTCTTGTCCTCGATGGAGGACAGAACCGACGCAGCCAGATAGGCATCGCTCAGGTGGATATTCAGATATCCGCCGGCCACGCTGATCTTGGCAATATCGGAGGCACCGATCTTTTCTGCGATGGCGGATGCGATCGCCGGAGGGGCGGCACGGAGCACCCGGCTCAACTTGAAGCAGGGGAACGCCAGGTTGCCCATAGCCTCATCCGGGGGATATTCCAGCATCTCCACGATCTCCTGCTCACTCAACTCGGCGGCAGGCCACAACTCGGAGATAGCACCCAGGATCGAGCTTGCAATTTTCTTTTTGAAATTAAGCATAATTACTCCTTGGAGCCAGCGAGACTCTCCAGATGCTTAGCCTGTCTGTCCAGCAGATTGTGGATACGGGTTACGGGGTTCAGGAGAGTGCTGATGGACTCGTCATGATTCAATGTATCGATGATGTAGGAAACGTACTTGCACATATTTACCTGATGATACCACGGACGTGCCAGCAGTTCCGGCGGGCAGTATACCAGGTTGGTGGTGAACACCTTGTCGATGATGCCCTTCTCAAAGGCTTCATCGAAGATCTCCAGGCCGTTGCAGAACAGACCGAAGGTGATGAAGAGGAAGATGCGGCGGGCACCCTTCTCCTTCAGCTGCATGGATACATCCAGAATGGATTCACCGGAGGAGATCATATCGTCAACAACGATAACGTCCTTGCCCTTGATGCTTCGTCCCAAATACTCATGCGCCTCAATGGGATTCTTACCGTTGATGATCACGGCGTAGTTGCGGCGCTTATAGAACATACCGATATCCACGCCCATAACGGAAGAATAGTACATGCAGCGGGACATAGCACCCTCATCGGGGGAGATGATGGTGATCTGATCGTGGGACAGAGAGATGTCCGGATAATCCCGCACCAGCGCCTTGAGCATCTGGTAGGTGGGATGCACGTTATCAAAGCCTCTCAGCGGGATGGCGTTCTGCACACGGGGATCGTGAGCGTCAAAGGTGATGATATTGGCCACGCCCATATTCACCAACTCCTGCAGAGCCAGAGCGCAGTCCAAAGACTCACGGGCAGATCTCTTATGCTGACGGCCTTCGTACAGCATGGGCATGATCACGGAAATGCGGCGTGCCTTACCTTCAATGGCGGCAATCACACGCTTCAGATCCTGGAAATGACCGTCGGGACTCATGGGGACCTGTACCCCGCGCATATTATAGGTGACACCATAATTGAAGCAGTCGGAGATGATGTACACATCCTTACCGCGCATAGACTGATGGATCAGTGCCTTGGCCTCACCGGAGCCGAAACGGGGGCAGTCCACATCGATCAGATATGTAGTGGATTCGTCACTGTCGTTATGACGCCACTCATTCAGATACCGATCGACCTGCTCAACGAATTCCTCACAGCCGCTCATGCCGATAACTGCCAACTCACCATACAAAAGCTCTTTCATGATAAACCCCTTTAATTGTTGTTATAGTATATTCCCATCTGTGTTTGGTCAAACACGGAAACCTGAACAAAATCAAAACAGCAAAAACAGGAGAATGCAAACAACATTCTCCCGTTGATGTTACAATATGTGGCTATACTGCCCGCAAGCATAGAGATATCCCATGTTTTTCATAGCGAACACATAAATCAGCGATGCGAAACACATGATCCGATACCTCACAAAAATAAGCTTACCGATATTATAAACCATTTCCGGCAAAAAATCAATATAGCATTTACATAAATCGACGGCATATCTGCCGCATTTTATGTACTACTCTGCAAAGAATGCATCCATTCCGTCGGCAATTCCCCGGGCAATGGTCGCCCGCCATGTCTCATCCAGCATATTGGCCGCGTCGGTGGGATTCGTCACAAAGCCCACCTCGATCAGTGTGGACGGCACCGGCGCCTCCCGGATCACATAGTATGCCTCATCGTATTTCTTCTCGATCACCCGGGCTTTCTTGGCACCGGGCAAAAGAGCGTTGATGGCATCCATGATCTTCGTGGCGGAGGATTTGGATTCTTTCGCATAGGAAGTTCCCTCCGCACAGTATATGCGGGTTCCCATCACGGACTTGTCCGCCTCATAGGAATCGCAGTGAACGGACACATAATAATCGATATCCGTTCCCCGCACCAGGGCAATCCGTTCCGCGGGCTTGAGGAGATTGTTTCCGTCATCCTCCGGCCCTCTCGGAAGTGTTACTCCATCGTGCAGCAGATGCACCCGATAACCCCGGTTTTCCAGCTCCGTTTTCAGTAAAAGCGCGATGGAAAGCGTGACATCCTTCTCGCCCCAATCGCCCAGATAGGACGAGGTGGTACCCACGTCATCAAATCCGTGGCCGGGATCTATACAAACGGTGATCGTATCGTCGACAGGCGGAACATCCTCCGGCCCCGATTCGGCGGGGGTAGTATATGTATCACCGGGCACTCTGCCGAATCCGTCGGATACAGCGGGCACGGTTTCCTCACAGGAGGCAAGCAGACACGTCGCCAAAGTGGCGGCACACAGACATAGTGCGAATTTTTTCACGCTGTATCTCCTTGTTTATTCAAAATACGCAGGCAAAAAGGACTCATCGATAATGGAACGGACATGGCTGTAGATCCACTGAAGCGTGAAGGGTTTGGGATTCTCCTTCAAGGTCGTACCGTGTTTCTGCGCCATTTCCTCGGTGTAATCCTCCAGCATATACAGCTGCAAGCCGTCCCGGTTGAAACTATAATGGGTAACGGTGGGCGAAAGCACCGGATTTTCCAGAGTGCATTCTCCCGCTTCATTCATAACCACGTCAAAGGTCAGCATACCGCCGATCATATTGTTGGCGTAATACTGTGTGGAGATGAAATTGCCCAGAGAATAGGCGACCAGGGTGCGGCTTCCGTCCCCGTTTTCGTGCCATTCCACCGGCTGCAGGATGTGGGAATGGTGGCCGAGAATCACGTCAGCGCCTGCCTCAGACATGAGGGCGGCCATTCTCTTCTGCTCACTGGTTACCTGGGGCTGTTCTCTTCCCCAATGGGCAGAAACAATCACGAAATCCGCCTTGGTTTTTGCGTCGGCAATTTCCGAGCGGATTTTTGCGTCATCGTCCATCAGCGGAATGACGATATCGGTCATATTGGGCGTATAATACAGAATGCTCAGATCGAAATAGGAAAGCCAGGCGATGCGGATGCCGTCCACCTCGGTGATGCGCAGATTCTTGTGATCCGCCTCGTCCAGATAGACGCCCAACTCGGTGACGGGCAAGGACTGGACAAATTCCACCGTAGCGCGGGCACCGGCCACACGCTTGTCCAAAATGTGGTTGTTAGCCAGATTGATCACGTCAAATCCCACATCCACCAAAGCCTGTCCCGCTTCACGGGGGGAATTGAAGGTGGGATAGCCGGAAATGCCGTATTCCTTGCCGGCCATGGGTGCTTCCTGATTGATAAACGCGATATCCGCCGCGGCAATCCGGGCAGCAACGCCTTCATACATGGGAACAAAATCGTACTCCGCCCCGTCTGCGGCACGATTCTTCGCATCGGTGAACACCGCCTCGTGGATGATGTTATCGCCCACCGCCAGCACGCTGACCCGTTTTTCTTTCGGCACCTCGGGTGCGGGCGGCTCCGTCTGCGGGGGATCGGTTTCAGGCGGATTCGTAGTGGTCAGATCTCCCGTATCCTCCGGGGAGACG
>JAZSCY010000364.1:0-5930 GCA_045530875.1 Eubacteriales bacterium | reverse complement strand
TGGATGCACTCGGTTTTGAGAATCGAGAAGAAATTTTCTGCCATAGCATTGTCATAAGGATTGCCCTTACTTGACATTGACGGCGTTATGTTGTAAGATTGTGTTAGCTTAAAGTATGCTTGGGAAGTATATTGAAAGCCTTGGTCACTGTGGAGTTGCAGCTCCGCAGTGACTTTCTCTTTTCTCTTGGCAGCTTTAATGGTGTCCAACACAAGATTGACCGTTTGATGTGTTCCGGTCTTGTATGCAACTATGCTGTTGTCATACAAATCTCGGATGATAGAAAGATACAGAACGCCTTGTTTCGTGTGTATGTACGAAATGTCCGTTGCCCACTTTTGATTTGGTCTTTCTGCATTGAAGTTTTGCTTCCAAAGGTTATTGTATTTATGTAAATGTTCGCCGTATTTGTAGAATTTGCGTCTTCTGATGACGGATAGCAAATTGTACTTTTGCATTACTCGCAGAACGGTTTTCGGGTTTTTATGTATGCCGTTGCGTTCGAGCCAAATGTGTACTCGTCGGTATCCATAAGTCTTTCCGCATTTATTCTGACATTCTCTTATCTTCTCCGCAAGCGACAGATCCTTGGCAGGTGCTTCCTGTCTTTTGACATAGTCATAGTAGCCGCTTCTTGACACCTTGAAAAACCGACACATTTCGCTGATTCCATATTTGTCTTTATGGTGATAGATAACCATATACTTTATGCTTATTCTCACTTCCTTTCTGTGAGCGAGAGAAAATCCCGCATCAGTTCATTCTCCATTTCCAAACTTTTTATCTTGGCATCCTTGCGAGCAAGGATATATCTCAATTCTGCAACCTTATCCTGTTCGCTGACAATGTAATCTTTCGGCGGTCTGCCTTTCTTCTTTATTGCTATGCCTGCGGCAAGTTTGCGTTGGCGTTCATTGTGACGAGAGATGAAGTTGTGTACTTGCTCTAAACTAAAACCTAATTTTGCTCCAATTTCTCGTTTAGTTATTCCTTGTTCTTTTAACTCTAATATTTCTTTTTCGTATTCTTTGATGTGTCTATATTCTCTGGACATAAAAATTCCCTCCTATGGTTTTTCTTAATTATACCATAGGAGGGTTCTTTTTTCATTGTCCGTTTTTACTGGACTTGTTCATATGCGGGTGGATCTTTATTGTTATTCCTTCCTCTTTCCTCTCCTCATCAAACTCAAAAGAGAGAACACGAGCATGGCCGCCAGATTGAGCAGCACCACGCTGGCCCCGCCGGGCAGATCGAACAGATAGGATACGGTGATGCCCAAAAAGAAGCATACCACCGCCACCGCCGCCGAGGAGATCACCACCTGCCGGAAGGTTTTGAAGAGCCGCATGGAGGTAAGGGCGGGGAATATGATGAGGGCCGAGATCAGCATGGCACCCATCATGCGCATGCCCAAAACGATAGTCACCGCAGTCAGCGCCGCGATTACCATATTGTACATGCCCGCCCGCAGCCCCGCTGCCCGGGCAAATGCTTCATCAAACGTCACAGCAAAGATTCTGTGATACAGCAGCACGAACAGCACCAGAACGATCAAACTCAATACGATGCTCAGCACCACATCCTCGCCGCTCATGGCGTAAATACTGCCGAACATGTAATTATAGATGTCCGTGTTCACCCCGTCTCCCAGGGACAGTACCAGCACGCCCAGCGCCAAAGCCGATGTGGAGATTACCGCAATAGCCGCATCCCCTTTGATCTTGCTGCTTTCGCTGAGCCGCAAAAGGAAGAAGGCGGACAGCACTACCACGGGGATGGCCACTGCTAACGGTGCGGCATGGCATACAGCCGCCACCGCCAGAGCACCGAATCCCACATGGGAAAGACCGTCGCCGATCATGGAATACCGCTTCAGCACCAGACTGACGCCCAACAGCGACGCGCACAGGGATACCAGTGTGCCCACCACCAGCGCGCGGATCATGAAGGGATAGGTAAACATGGACAGAAAATTCTCAATCATGACCGAACCCTCCCATAAAAGTCCTGCCCGCCTCAGAGGCCAGATAATCTTCCCGCTTCCCGAAAAACAGAGGCCGGTGTTTGATATGCAGTACGTGGGTCGCACTTCGCAGAGAGGGGCCCATGTCATGGGATACCATAATGACGGTTATGCCGTTTTTGCGGTTCAACTCCTCAATCAAATCGTAGAAATCTCCGCTTACCATGGGATCCAAGCCGGCCGTGGGCTCATCCAAAAGAAGGAGCTGACCCGCCGCGCAAAAAGCCCGTGCCAGACGAACCCGCTGCTGCTGACCGCCGGATAATTCCCTAAAACAGCATTTCTCCAGATCCCGGATGCCCAGCCGTTCCATAGCGTGGATGGCGGTCTTTTTCTGCTCCGGTGTATAGAAAAGGGAACGACCGCCCCGACCGATGGTGCCGCTGAGTACCACCTCCCGCACACTGGCAGGAAAATCCCTTTGCACATTGGTCTGCTGAGGGACGTATCCGATCCCCTGCCGTGTCAGTCCGTCACCGTATTCGATGGTGCCGCATACGGGATGCATCAACCCAAGAAGTCCCTTGACCAGGGTGCTTTTGCCGGATCCGTTCTCGCCCACGATGCAGAGATACTCGCCCCGCTGAACGGAAAAATCGATCTGTTCCGCCACCACGGTGCCATCGTAGGCCAGGGATACATTTTTACATTGAATCAAAGCCATCAATACAAAGCCTTTCGAAGATTTGTCAGGTTTTTGCGCATCAGAGAGACGTAGGTTTCCCCTGCTTTAAAATCCTCCCCGGATACGTTGTGGCAGGAGTGAAACAGCAGCTTGATCGCGTCGGTGTTTTCGCAGATCGCGTCCGCCAGCCGCTGATCGGAGAATTCTGTGTAGAACACTACGGGGATTCCATCATTTTTGACCGCATCGATCAGCTCTGCCACGGTTTTGGGACCGGGCTCCGTTTTTTCCGCACAGCCGGGGTAAGCGGCCCGATAGGACAGCCCGTACTGACGGACAAAATACAGAAAAGGGAAGCGATCCGCAAAGAGAACGGTCTTTCGCTGTGCCCCCTCCACCAGCGCACGGAAATCCGCATCCAGGGAGCGGATCTGATCTGCGTACTCTTCCGTCTGCGTCCGGTACAGGGACTCGTTTACAGGATCGATTTTCACAACCGCATCCCGTATGCAAAAAAGAATCTGCAGGGCGTTGGCAGGGGATGTCCATACATGCTCGTCATAGGTGGAATGGACGTGCCCGTCTTCCTCCGTATGGGAAACCTCCAGAAGGGAAAACAGCTCCGTCATGGCCAACACCTCCGTTGCCTCACCGACGGAGGAAAGAATATCTTTCATCCACGCATCCGACTCCCCGCCTCCGTAGATGAACAGATCGCAGGACTGGATTTTTCTAATATCCCGGGGCGTGGGGTCATAAGAGTGGGTTTCCGTGCCCGGCGTGATCAGCATCGTCACCGTGCCCGCATCTCCCACCACCGCCCGGGCAAAATCGTATGCAGGGAAGGTGGTGGTTACCACGTGAAGCTTGCCGTCATCCGACACCGAATCGGTGGTGCATCCTGCCGCGGTAAGCACAAAAAGGACGGCAAAAAGAAGAGAGAGTATCCGTTTCATGCGTTCTCCCCCTCCCGGCAAGCGGCGCATATACCGTAGATCACAGAATTTCCCCCGATAAGGAATCCGTGATCCTTCAGAATATGCTGACGTACTTCCCGCAGCCGATCGCATTCCATATGCAGAAGATTTCCGCAACGGGAGCACTTCAGATGAAAATGGTGCTCGCATCCCACGCCTGCAGCGTACTGATAGACAAAACTGTCCGCACCCGCCGCCTCAAACCGACGGATAACCCCATCCTCCAAAAGAGAGGCGATCTGGCGGTACACCGTGCTTTTCCCCGGCTTTTTGTCCCCGACGGACAGGGATTTTACGATTTCGTCCACTGTATAATGATGATCCTTGTTCGTGATCAGGAAATCCAGAATCTGTTTTTTCTGGTTAGTCATGTAGGCCATACATACACCTCGAATTTGGGAATGATTCTCATTTTGACAGTATACCACGGACAGCCGTCTCTGTCAAGACGGGGCGGGGCGGCTGCATAAATATTTACAAAATGTTTTCAGGCATGTGACAAACAAACCGACAAAATTCATTACAATATATCATTATGCTGCGTGCAAAGGAGCATCCCTTATGAAGTGGACAGAAGAATACAGAGTCAACGTGCATGATACCGATCTGAACGGCATCGTCAGTGCCAGCGGTATTTTGCGGTATATGCAGGACACCTCCAATCTGCACATGGCGGGAGAGGGCCCCTCCTACGAAGCCTTGTTTGCGGAGGGCAATTCCTTCATTCTCAGCCGCATCAGCCTGAGCATCTATGCCCCGCTTCACGCCCACGATGTGATCAAGAGCCAGACCTGGGCGGTGGCCAGCCGGGGAGTTACATACAACCGCTGCTTCCGTATCATCCGCGGGGAGGATATCATCGCCGAGGCCACATCGGTGTGGGCGCTGGTGGATATTCATTCCCATCGGATCCGCCGGGTGGGGGAGATCGACATTCACTATTCGGAGGATGCCCCGCTGGAGTTGGATCTGCCGGCCCGCTTCCGTATCCCCTCTGAGGCGCCGCTGAGCCTGATGGGGGAGAGAACCGTGCTGTATGCGGATGTGGATCGGAACGGCCACATGAACAACACCTATTATCCCGATATTTTCTGTTCCTATCTGCCGGAGATAAAGCACAGCCGTGTGATCTCCTGCATGTTCAGCTTTGTCAAGGAAGCTCCACTGGGCGAAACGGTAAAGATGTACTGCGGCGAGTACGACGGCGCCTATTATGTGCGCTCCGTTCTGCCCGACGGATCGGTGAATGCCGAGGCGGAAATACTGCTCGAGCGGATATAACGATACCTATTCAGCGGGAGGGAATTACTCCCGCTTTGACTTTGTTTACCTCTTTGCCTGCGTATACATGCGGGCAGGGAAGACGCAACAGGAGAACTTTATGAGAATCCAGCTTTCCGACCATTTTACTTATAGAAAATTATTGACGTTCACCTTGCCGTCCATTCTTATGATGATCTTCACCTCCATTTACGGCGTGGTGGATGGATTGTTTGTGTCCAATTTCGCGGGAGATATTCCCTTCAAAGCCGTCAATCTGATCATGCCTTTTCTCATGATCGTGTCCACCGTGGGATTTATGTTCGGCTCCGGCGGCACTGCCATCGTGGCCAACACTTTTGGGGCCGGCCATAAGGAAAAAGCGAACCGGTATTTTTCGCTTTTTGTGTATGTGACGTTTGCTTTGGGCGTGGTGTTTGCTGTGCTGGCGTTCCTGTTTCTCCGACCGATCGCCGTCCTTCTGGGGGCAGAGGGGATGATTCTGGAAGACTGCGTTTTGTACGGGCGGATTGTTTTGTGCGCCCTGCCGTTTCAGGTGTTGCAGTTTCTGTTTCAGAGTTTTTTTGTCGCCGCGGAAAAACCTCGCATCGGTCTGTTTGTGATCATCGCCGCCGGCGTTACCAATATGGTGCTGGATGCGGTGTTGGTCACCCTCTTGCCGCAGGCATATAAACTGGCCGGTGCCGCCATCGCAACGGCCCTCAGTCAGTTCGTGGGCGGATTTGTACCGCTGATCTATTTTATCCGGCCAAACAGCAGTATTCTGCGGCTGGGAAAAACCAGTTTCGACGGCAAAGCCATTCTGAAAGCCTGCACCAACGGTTCCTCCGAATTCATGAGCAATGTAACCATGAGCCTGGTGGGTATGCTGTATAATATCCAGCTTCTGCGATTTGCCGGGGATGACGGTGTGGCCGCCTACGGTGTGATGATGTATGTCAGCATGATCTTTTCCGCCGTGTTTGTCGGCTATTCCGTGGGCACCGCCCCGGTGATCGGCTATCATAACGGTGCCGGAAAC
>JAZSCY010000306.1:0-5094 GCA_045530875.1 Eubacteriales bacterium | reverse complement strand
CACGGCGGATCATCCATGTGGATGGCCATCTTGATATCGCACTCATGGCAGGTAGGCATGATGGCCTCCAGGAAGTATTTCAGGTTGGCCCACAGCTTTTCGTGATCCACACCCTCATAGGCCTTGAACAACTCATCCAGCTTGGCCATTCTCTCCGGTTCCCAACCGGGGAAGGACATATTGTATTTCTCGGTGAAATCCAGAATGTATTTCGCCATGGCGTTGTAGTCATCCTGGATCATGTTCTTTTCGTAGAACAGAGCGGTGGAGCCGTCGCCTACGGGATGGAACAGATTGCTTCTTGTCCAGTCGAAGATGGGCATGAAGTTGTAGCAGATTACCTTCACGCCGAACTGGGACAGATTGCGAATGCATTGCTTGTAGTTTTCGATGTACTTGTCCCGGGTGGGCAAGCCGATCTTGATGTCGTCGTGTACGTTCACGGACTCCACTACGTCCATATTGAATCCGTACTCGTCCAGCTGGCGTTTTACCTCGGCGATCTCGTCGATTTCCCAGATTTCACCGGGCATTTTGTGGTGGAGTGCCCAAACGATACCGTCTACTCCGGGAATCTGCTTGATGTCGGACAGTTTGATACGGTCGTTTCCTTCACCGTACCAGCGGAATGTCATTTGCATTGGCATGTGTGTCCTCCTGGATGGTTGTTTCGTAATAATTGTTTTTGATTGTATACAACATCTCCGACGAAGCCGGAGTCATTGGCCGTTTATGGATTTCATGTGCTCGCGGTATTCCTTGGGAGTCATTCCCACCGTTTTTTTGAACGTCTTGGAAAAATACTGCACGTCCATGACGCCGCAATGGATGGCGACGGACTGGATCTGCAGATGGGTGGTGGAAAGCAGATGCATCGCGTGCTTGATTCGCTTTTCCCGGATGAATTCGGAGATGGTCTGGGCGGTTTCTTTTTTGAAGATGGTCGCCAGATATCCGGGGCTGACGTTTTGCGCTTCCGCCAGTGCATTGAGGGAGAGATCGGCGGAAAGATCGGCTGTGATCATCAAAACCGTCTTGCGTACGATGGGGGAATATCCCTGCATGGAATGCTTGCGGACCAGCCGGCAGTAGGAGCGGAACATATCCGCCATCAAAGCGGTGCTTTCGGAGAGAACGGTGATCCCCTCAATCTTTCGGGCAAAGGAAGAGGACATCTGATCCAGATGAACGGGATGCACCCCGCCTTTTTCCGCGGCCTTGCGCAGGATCGTGTTCATGATGATGCCGTAGTTTTTTGCATTCCGTATGGGATCGGCCACTCTTTTTTCAAACATCCGGCCGGAAAAGGCGGATAAAAGCTGGGATTCCTTGTGAATCTGTCCCCGGCTCACGGCGTCCATGATTTCGTTTTCGAATTCGTACCGCTTTTCCATCAGCCGCATGTTGATGAGGGCGGTGTCGAAAAGATCCCCTCGGTCCGATTCTCCGGTGGGGAGCAGGGGAGGGGTAAAATCATCCGTCTGATCCGTCACGGCAAAGGACGATGTGTCCCACATTCTCTCACAAAACGCGTCCAGAAGCACAAACAGATGGCTGTCGGAACGCAGAACGGGCACATTCTCGTATGCCTGGGTGATGTATTTCACCGATTGGGGCGGAAGATGGGACTGCTCGGCCATTTCCATGATATCCGACGGATCCAGCGGGGCAGTCAGGTAGGGACCGATCAGCAAAACCGAATCGGGCAGATCCTCCCCGGGAGCCAGCAAAATGTATCGGAGAAGAAAACGGCTGGTGGCCTTCACCATGGTTTTCCTCTCAGGCATACGGATGCAGTCACCCAGCGTCATATTCGCGGGAGTCTCGGATGTGGCAAGAAATCCCTGGACGATTTCCGGCAGGGTATAGATGGGATCACTGCACTTTCTTAGAGCCGCATGCACTCTGCATTTGCGGAAAGTTTCGCACAGGAGATCCCACTCGGCTTCGTTAAACATGGCGCACCTCTTTCGTCTGTCTTTGGGGAAGGCGGCGCGGGTGGTACAAATGTTCTAAAGATCGTTCCTATTATAGCATATTTTTTAACTAAATACAACAGAGATTTGTGCAAATAATAAAAAAATACAAAAAAAGATGAAAAAATTACTCCCTCTGCGGCTGTGAAATGATTTATACTAAAGTTGTAATCTCCCGCTCTGCGGTTTTGTGCAAAATAACGAAAACGAGAGCGATGGGAACACAAAATCAGAAATGAGGATAAACGTATGAAAAAGGCACCACAGCTTGACGCAAACGGAAAACGTAAGTTTGGCATTCGTGACAGCGTAGCTTATGCAGCCGGCGACCTCGGATGCAATATGAGCTTCGCTCTCAAGGGCACTATGGCGCTCTTCTGGACCCAGGTTATGGGTATGAGTGCATGGTACTCCCTGCTTCTCATCATCGTGCAGGTTTGGGACGCGATCAACGATCCGCTGATCGGCTCCATGATCGACGCAGACCGCCACAAGTATAAGAGAAATAAGTTCCTGCAGTATATCTGGGTTGGCTCTATCGGCTTGATCGTAGGCGGCGCATGCTGCTTCCTGCCGTTCCCCGGCGCTCCCGTATGGGCGAAGTTCATCATCTTCATCGCCGGATATGTTATTTGGGATGCGTTCTATACCATCGCAAACGTTCCCTACGGCTCTTTGCTTTCCCTGATTTCCAATGAGCCCGCTGACCGTGCTTCTCTGTCCGCGTGGCGTTCCATCGGTTCCATGGTCGGCAATATGCTTCCTATGGTTATCCTGCCTTTCCTGATCTATGACAAGGTTCCCGGCGCTGACGGTGAGATGGTGGACGTTCTGGACGGAAATATGGTCTTCATCGCCGCTCTCGTTATGGGTGTGCTTGGCTTCATCTGCTTCCAGTTCATGATCAAGAACACCGAGATCCGCGTGGATACCGAAACCAAGGTGAACGAAGATCAGCCCAAGTTCAATGTATTCAAGGCACTTGGCAATTTTGTGAAGAACCGTCCCGCAGTAGGCGCTACTTTGGCCGCTATGGGTATGTTCATCGGTATGCAGGGCGCTGCTACCGCTGTGTCCGTTACCTTCCAGATCTACTTCAAAAATGCAGAGATCTCGGGTATCGTCCAGATGTTCTCGATGATCCCCATTCTTGTTTTCACACCCCTTGCCCGTAAGATGGTTACCAAATACGGTAAAAAGGAATTGGCCGTTGTTGGCTCCATTTGCTCCATCGTGGGTGCACTCGGTTTGTTTATTATCACTCCGGATAACACGGGCCTCGATCTGATCATCTACATTCTTTGCCAGCTGGTTTACAGCCTTGGCCTTGGCGTTTACTCCACGGTTTCCTGGGCTATGATGGGTGACGCTATCGACTATAACGAATGGAAGACCGGCCGCCGTGAAGAGGGTGTTGTGTATTCTCTCCACTCCTTCTTCCGCAAACTGGCACAGGGAATCGGTCCTGCCGTTGCTCTGATCATCATGCAGGGCATGGGATACGTAAACAACGACATCAACGAGGCCGGCGAGGCGTACATCAATCCCGCTCTGCTTCCTTGGGAGTTTGCTGTGGATCTGCGCGCCCTCGTTGCGATTCTGTTCCTCGCATCTGCCGTGATGCAGTTTGTTGGTCTTGGTCTTGTTTACAATCTGGATAAGAAGACCCTGGCTAAGATGAACGCAGAACTCGGCCGCGACGTAGAAGCAAACGTTACCGCCACCGCTGAGTAATTTTTCTTTCTGATTTCATCGGCGTCCGAGGGTGTTTGCCGTCGGACGCCGTTTTCAGCCAATTTCTGTGTCTTTGCTGTACCGAATAAAGACAGCAAAGAACACTCATATTTCCAAAGGAGAACAAAAACGAATATGAGAAACATTATCAATCTCAATCAGAACTGGACATTTGTGAAGGATACCACCGACATCACCCTGCGTGACGGCGAGTGCGTCAACCTTCCTCACACCTGGAACTCCCCCGACGGATACGACGGCGGAAACGATTACTTCCGCGGTGCCTGCCTGTATGCCAAGACCCTTGTAAAGGCAGATCTTCCCGCGGCGGATCAGTATTATCTGGAGTTCCGCGGTGCCAATGCTTCTGCGGACGTATACGTAGGCGGAAAGAAGCTGGCACATCACGACGGCGGTTATTCCACCTGGCGTGTGAACATCACCGAGGAGATTACGGACGTAACCGAGATCGCTGTGATCGTGGATAACTCCCCCAGCGAGACGGTATATCCCCAGATGGCAGACTTCACTTTCTACGGCGGTCTGTACCGCGGCGTGAATCTGATCGCTGTCAATCATTCTCACTTCGAGTTGGATTATTACGGCGCCCCCGGCATCAAGGTTACTCCCACGGTGGAGGGAAGCGATGCCAAGGTAGAGGTGGAAGTGTTCGCCAAGGATCTGGCGGATGGTCAGACATTCGTGTACACCGTGTACGACAAGGACGAAAACGAGCTGTATAAGATCGAGTCCACCGATAAAAAGGTAGTATTCGATGTGAAGGACGTTCATCTGTGGAACGGCCGCAAGGATCCCTACCTCTACTGCTGTGAGGCAGAGATCGTAGAGAACGGAGAGGTGCTGGACAACGTATGTACCCGCTTCGGCTGCCGCAGCTTCCGCATCGATCCCGACAACGGATTCATCCTCAACGGCGAGGAGTATCCTCTCCGCGGCGTGTCCCGCCATCAGGACAGATGGGGCGTGGGCAACGCACTCCTGCCCGAGCATCATGAGGAAGATATTGATCTCATCATGGAGGTCGGTGCTACCACTATCCGTCTTGCTCACTACCAGCACGATCAGTATTTCTACGATCTGTGCGATGAAAAGGGACTTGTGATCTGGGCGGAGATTCCCTATATTTCCAAGCATATGCCCGGCGGCCGCGAGAACACGATCTCTCAGATGAAGGAGTTGGTATCCCAGAACTACAACCATCCTTCCATCGTGGTTTGGGGACTTTCCAATGAGATCTCCATCGGCGGATCCGACGAGGATCTTCTGGAGAATCACCGCATCCTGAACGATCTGGTGCATGAGATGGATAAGACTCGTCTGACCACCATTGCGGCTGTGTCCATGTGCAAGATGGATGACCCCT
>JAZSCY010000196.1:0-4846 GCA_045530875.1 Eubacteriales bacterium | reverse complement strand
AAACAATATGGGATCGGGAGGGATATATATGGAGTATATTGTATTGATGATGATCGTTATGCCTCTGGTGCTGTTTTTGATTCTTAAACCGGCAATGGCTGACAGAAAAGTACGAAATAATGTAAATAACTCCGATTTATTTGCACGGCACTATTGTTTCGTTTTAAATTGCAATCAAGCTGATGCACTCGACAAACTGTCTCGCCGCAATGTTAATGATAATCTTACATACACGCTCAACAAAGATTGCCTAACTATAGTTTTTTCACACTTCGGTATATCAGTAAAGTATCAGCTCTCTTTCTATGTCGTTGAAAACAAAACCTATTTAAAGGTAAGCAGAGTAAAATTTTTGCACAGCAGTCATATTCCGTTGATGATTAACCGCTTCTTTATTGAGAAAATTGGTGCAATTCCTGTAGACTACTCCAATTTTGAGTCTTCTATTGGCACCGCCCTGTCCAACAGCAAAAAGGAAAAGAATGCCCTGCGAAAATTCCTCGATATCCTGGTCAGTAAATCCACCATCATTATTGTGGCGTATGCGCTGTTCGCCGCGGTTTTGTGGACGCTCTTTCTACTGTTTGGGGATGATCCGGAAAAAACAAAAATACTGATCCTGGCACCGGTTATAGCGGTCATCCTCTACGGCTTTGTTCGCCTTCTGTTTTTCATTTTCAAAAAGAATCCTATGACACCCGATATATACATAGACTACATAGACCTGATTTCCATCGTTTTACTGGCTGTGTCCGCATTGTCCCTGGGAACCGTTCTTTTGAATTTCATAGTGTATTTCCCCAATGGATTTTTCCCGTCCATCGGTGCGGAGTTGGGCCTGATCAGCGGCATACTGCACGCAAACAAAAACAGAATATAATTCCCCCATCTAAAAACACCACCCATCCGGGTGGTGTTTTTCATCATGCGGCTCCGCTCACGCCTGAATATACCTCCGAAAACTTTCGCCGGTTTTGCATATGGCGTGCAGCCAGGGCAACAGCAATTCCTCATCCATGAACAGCGCCGCCCGCGACTGGGCAAAGGTTTCAAAACTCAGATCGCCGCAGTAGCCGATCTCCTTCAGCCCATCCAGAAAATGCTTCCAGGGCACCGTGCCCGTCAGTGGCGCCATGTGCCGATCCGCATTGCCGTCGTTGTCGTGGATGTGCAGTGCCGTGATCCGATCGCCCAGCGCAGATATGTAGGTACGGAAATTCTTGTGCAGAAGATGCAGATGGCCGGTGTCCAGACACAGCCCAAAAGCTTTTCGACCGGCTTTTTCGTTGAGCGTATCGATAAACCGCACCGCCTCGTGGGCGTCACTGCAATGCCCCTCGCACAATCCGCCCTCGCCCGAAAAAAGATTCTCCAGGCACACCATCACATCCGGGCACTGCCGCAATGTGGGGATCATCGATTCATACAACTGCCAGTTGAGTTCTTCCATCTGTGTCGCCGTGTGGGGATCGTTCCGGGACTGGGAGATCCCATGCACCACCACCCGCGGCACCTTGTAATGCTGGCACACCTGGATCATGCGCTGATACACCCCCAGCATATAGGGGAACAAATCCGGATCCTTGGCGCTGTAGCAGGGAAACGGTGCGTGGGCCTGGGATATTTTCAACCCGGCCCCTTAGATGATTTCGTATTCCTCAAAGAAACAGGCAACGGCCTCTTCCAGGGGCTTGTCGTAAATGCATCCCTTTCTCCACTCGCCGCTTTTGATCTGCGAGACCTTCAACCCGTGCTCGATGGCTGTCCAGTCAATGGCGGTAAATCCCGCCTGTGCCATCCACGTATAGCCTTTTTTTGTATCGACATGCTCAATGATGCCGCCGCTTTGTATACATATCTCCATAACAGTCCTCCCGGGATTTTTCGATCATTCGCAGCAGATCATGATTTTTCCCTGCACCTGGCCGGGGATTTTATACAGGGCAAATGCCTCGTTGAGCCGGGACAGGGGCATCTTGCGGAAAATCATGTCTTCGTCGTATCGGAGCTGTCCGGTGCCGAAATAATGGGCGGTCAGCTCCCATTCCTCCCCGGGGAAGGGGGCGGAATAACTCATCCACGATCCCGTCAGAGTAAACTCTTTCCGGTTCATGGTTTCCCATTCCCGGGCGGTAAAATGCACATTCCGGTGGGGCGTTCCGATACAGCAGATGCTGGCCTTGTTGGCCGCGATGGCAAAACAGGTCTTGATCGCATCCGGCTGTCCGGCCGTTTCCAGCACAAAATCGAACTGACGGCCGTCCGGCTCCCGGCAAACGAAATCCGCTCCCAGCTTTTTCGCCAGCGCCAGCCGCGCGTCCGACACATCAAAAGCGGTCACACTGCGAGCACCGAATATTTTCGCCCATTGCAGAGTAAACAGACCGATGGTGCCGCATCCCACCACGGCCACATCCCGTCCTCCCACATATCCGGCGCAGCGAAGTCCGTGAAGCGCCACCGTGGACGGCTCAAAGAACGCGCCTTGCTCGAAGGATACCTCCGGCCCGAAGGGGACCACATTGCGCTCCGGCAGTTTTACGTATTCCGCAAAGGCACCCTGGACCCGCGATCCGATAAAGGTATAGTGGCGGCACAGGGAATAATCTCCCTTTTGGCAATCGGCGCACGTCATGCAGGGCACCAGGGGCACACCGGCCACCCGATCGCCCACGGACACCCGATTCACACCCTCTCCGATCTGCACCACCGTGCCGGAAAACTCATGTCCCAGCACGATGGGATAATAATGGGCGCCGCCATCCAGAACCCGGGGCAGATCACTGCCGCAGATTCCGGTCATAGCCACCCGGACGAGTACCTCTCCCCGCCCGATTTCCGGTGTGGGGATCTCCTCATAGCGAACATCTTCGTTTCCGTACAAAACGCCTGCTTTCATCGTACATTTCCTCCTTCATCCGCCATGCCGGACGCGCCGCACAGCCGGATTTTTTGACGGACCACCTCCGTCACGGCTTTCTTTGCGTTGCCCATGTAGCGCCGGGGATCGTTTTCGCCGGGATTGGCGGCAAACATATCCCGTATAGCCTGCGCCATGGGGATCTTCAATTCCGTAGCAATATTGATCTTACAAATGCCCCGCTTCACGCTCTCTCTGATCTGCCAATCGGGTACGCCGGACGCACCGTGCAGAATCAAGGGCAGATCCACTACCGCCCGGATGGCACTCAATCTCTCAAAATCCAGATTGGGCTCTCCCTTGTATTCCCCGTGGGCCGTGCCGATGGCAATGGCCAGCATATCGATTCCGGTCTGCTCAGCAAAATCCTGTGCCTCCTCCGGGACGGTAAACGCCGCCTCTCCCACCAGATCGTCCTCCACACCGCCGATGCGGCCCAATTCTCCCTCGACCGCCACGCCGCGGCTGTGAGCCTCCGCCACGACCCGACGCACCATCGCCACATTTTCTTCGTAGGGCAGATGGGCGGTGTCGATCATCACCGAGGTGTATCCGGCATCCATACAGCGGAGAATGGTATCGTAATCCGGGCAGTGATCCAGATGAAGCGCCATGGGTACACCGTATTCCTCCGCCGCCTCCCGGACGATGGCCGCCACGTACCGGGCGCCCGCATGCTTCAGCGTGCCGGGGGTGGTCTGGATGATGACCGGGCTGTGCTCTGCCGCTGCCCCTTCGGCCACCGCCTGAATGGTTTCCAGATTATGTACATTAAACGATGCGATCGCCACGCCCCTCTGCCGGGCCTCCTGAATAAATCCCATGGGATTGACCAGCATTCTTTGTATCCTCCTTGACATTTCCCCTGTCGGGGGTATAATGTAAGTATAGAAACTTTCTCAACTTATTTCAATAAAGTCAAAAATGTTGACAAATTCTCAAATTTTCTCAGGAGGAGTTATGTATCAGAAGGAACGCCTGCGGGTCATTCTCAGCCTGCTGGAGCAAAACGGATTCGTCACCGTGCGGTTTTTGACGGAGCAGCTGCACTATTCCACCGCCACCATCAACCGGGATCTGAACGCCCTGCAAAATCAGGGATTGATACGGCGCTCCTTCGGCGGGGCGGAATTAACCCAGGAAAAAACCGTGCCCCTGCAGTTCCGGTACAGCAAAATGCGTCCTGCCAAAAGCCGAATCGCAAAAATGGCGGCCACCCACATCCACAACGGCGACACGATCTTCATCGACTGCTCCACCACCGCCCAGTATTTGGGGAAATACATCACCGACCGCAAAAACCTGACTGTGATCACAAATAATCTGACCCTGGCCTCCTTCCTCAGTGAGTACAACATCGCCAGCATCTGCCTGGGCGGGCGAATCATGGAGCCCCCTTCCATGGCATACAGTGAGGAAACCGTGGAAAACGCCCGGAAATACGGCGCGGACAAGCTCTTCTTCTCCGCCTGCTCCATCACGCCGGACGGCCGCATCGGACGAAGCCGCCCCGAATCTCATTATCTGATGATCCGGGCCATGATGGAGAACGCGTACAAAAAATATCTTCTTCTGGACGTGGATAAGCTGGTGGACCGGGCCGACACCTATCTGGGCACTCTGGCCGAGGTGGATACCGTGATCTCCGATTTTGCTTTTCCGGAGAAGACCAAGGAGATCTACAGCCGGACCGAATTTCTGCAGGTGTGATGCGCCGATTCCGCTGCTGAAAAGGACGACGCCCTTGCACCCCTTTCTTATCCGTGCTATAATACACATAGATACTACACGAAGACGGTGAATTTATGAATGTCAAACAGTTTTTGCGGGTTTTGCCCCTCTTGCTTCTTCTGACGGGATGTGCGGTGAATCCTCCCGAGGTACCGCCGCAGACCGATGTGCCCGAATCCGCGCCCACTACCACGG
>JAZSCY010000404.1:0-2318 GCA_045530875.1 Eubacteriales bacterium | reverse complement strand
TACCGCTTCCATGATATTTGCCGCCTGTGAAGTCGAACCCGATGCATGAACTGTTGAAAAATCAGATGTATCTCCATTTGGCAGCCATTTGATGAACGGCGAAATATTCAGATTTTTCACGCATCTGCCGTCCTCTGCCGCAATCGAGACCGCCGTATCATCGGTAATACACAATTCTCTGCCATCCCCGCGAATATGATTGTAAACACCGCAAGCGATCGCATCAAGCACGGTCGATTTCCCGGAATATCCGCCGCCCGTAATGACAGTTACCCCACGTTTGATTCCCATTCCGCTGACACCTGCCAGCGTGATCTCCGTTCCCTTCGGTGCGCGAAACGGAATTGCATCCTTCATCGCGCCTCCCGTTTTGCTGTCACGCGGCAAGATCGCACCATTTGCAATGAAAGCGCAGTAAGGACTTTCTCGCAGTGCTGCGCGGATCGCAGTTTGCGTATCTGCAAGCGCCACCGCATCACAGCAGCCAACACGGTCAAACGCACGAACAAATTCCTCAACCGCACGCGGCAGATCACGGCACAGCATCCGCATCGCTTTTTCATGCTTTTTCTGCGGCAATTGTATCTGCAAAGTCAGACAAAGACACAGAACCGGCTTGAATTTCTCCTGATCGCCGTCGCGGATGTAAACAGTGATCCCGCTTCCGTTTTCATAGTATTTCGGCGAACACATCGCAAAATATGCACCGTTCCGATTCAGCACCTCCCCGCCGGGCTTCGGAAAATAATATGCACCGTTTTCTTTATCGGGACGGCTGCGGTTGTATAGTTCCGCGTTCAGCATGGCAACTTTTTCTCCAAACGCACGCAGACAAAAATCCGCAGCTGCCGCCGCACGTGCGGAAAACGCATGATATACCGTCCGTTCATCATGGTCCGGAAGCGGTACCTCGCCGAGTTTTTCAGCGGGAATCCGTACCTTAACCGTCGGACAGTCCTTTGCCAGCTTATGCGTCTGCGAATATTCATAGGAAATGCCCTCTCGGATGCCGCCGGGATTTTCCCAGTAGATCGGCTCCGCATGCTCTTCCGGAAATTCCAGCGGCTCACCGCCGGACGTGATGAGCGTTGCCACCATCTTTCCTTCATATATACTTCTGTATGTCTCATCCTTTGGCTGCATATGCAGAAAATAATACTTTAATCGTTTCAAAATATCAACCTCCTCCGAAATAAGCGCACTGTTCAGTGCTTCGTACGGAACAATGACCGTTACCGTCGGACAGGTCGGATCGTTCTTTTTGCTTTTTTCGATCCGGAATCCGATCTCCCCGTACCAATAGACCGCCTCATAAACCGTCTCCCCGCAAGGAACCGCAAGCGCATCATACATGGCGCCCTCATACATTTTTGCATAGCTGTCATCGTTTGGTGCCTGATCCATCATAAATGATGCCAACCGTTTCATTTCACAACACCCTTTCTCTTTATGGAAATAAAAAATCCTGCCGTCCGATCATCATTCGGAAAGCAGGACAAAAAAACTGTGCCGCCCGACAACGGATGGCACAGCTGCAGTTTGATTCGATCAACAGCCAAGTAAGAGGCGACCGATATCACATCCGATGTTCCGCATTCCGAATGTCATATTCATCACCTCCAATGTTTCTTGATGACTTTATTGTATCACACCCCGGGCAAAAATGCAAGGGAGAGTTTGATTATAATTGATTTTTGCTGTTTTCAAGGATATACAGAAATTCCACCGCCCAGAATGTCAATTCACACCAGATCGCGGTATCTTTCTTATGATCGGGTTCCAGCCCGACTTCTGCATAGGGATGTCCTGATCGGAAATTATCCTTGAATCTGCTCTTTTCATAAGAGGATGCAAATGTCGTTCGCAGAACACCGTCGTCCGACAGCATTTCCCGCAGGGATTCCGCCGATTCTCTGACAACCTTTGTCCGATCACCGCAGACTTTTGCAAGCGCCGCCAGTGTCTTTCGGTGATTCGGCGCTTTCTGTGGAAAGGACAGCGGGAAAAACGGATTCATATACGCCCATCCGGGACCCACCTGCTTGCCGCCGAGCTTTACGGCAAAACCGCCGAAATTTTCTGTGATGCGGTCATGATGGTCAATCGCCTGCGCAAGACGTGACACCGATTCCTCTGTGCGCCAGCTTTGTGTATTGGCAAGCGTTTCCAGATGATACTGACACGGAAAATACGTATCGGGCGCGATCGTCGGATAGTTATATTTCCGCTTCAGATTGGGGTTATAGTCCGTGATTGCCCGGATATCTTCATAATCAAGCAGACTGACAAAGGCATTGTAGGAAGCATCCACAAAATGA
>JAZSCY010000019.1:0-3160 GCA_045530875.1 Eubacteriales bacterium | reverse complement strand
GGTATTCACCTACGTTTTCGGTCTGGAGGGATGCGTCGTCGTAAGAACCGTTGAGGAAGCCCATCCACTTGGTAGCGAATTCTTCAACCTTACGGCAGTTGACTGCGCTGATGTTGTACTGGTTTGCATACTGATCCAGGTTCCAACCGTACCAGTTCTCATTCTTTACGAGCTTGTAGTGAGAGCCTGCCTCAAACTCAGCGAGCTTGTAGGGACCCCAGCTTGCAGTTGTTTCGAGAGAAGAGTTGTAGTTGGAAGTCCAAAGAGTTGCACCGTCAGCGGGAGCGATCTTGGAAGCTTCATACTTAGCCTTGTGAACTACAGGGAGGCTGGAGAAGTAGTAAGGAGCCCAAACAGAAAGGCTGCCGTCTTCCTTAAGGAAGGAGTATGCCTTGTCGAGACAAAGAATGATAGCATTTTCATCTTCGAGAGCATAGATACCTACATCTTCCCATGCTACATTGCGGTTTTCGTTTTCAACATAAACTGCTGCATCGTAGCCTGTGCCGGGTTCAAGGTATGCACCGTAGTTCTGGTAAAGGAACGCGCCGGAGCAAGCGTCGGAACCGTCAGCGCTGGAGTAAACGGTTTCGTCAGTGATAGTTACGTATTCAGGACATTCGTTGCCATTTTCATCGAGGTAGCCCTGAGTAGCCCACATGTTGAAAATGTTTACGTATACGGTCTCGCCAGCGTCGATAGCTGCCTGAACGGATGCGTAACCACGGCTGCCGATGGTCTCATAGGTACCTTCCTGGTTCTGGAAGAAGTATGCCTTAGAGTTCTTGATCATCAGGGTGTCGTAGTAAGTGTTTGCACGGAAGTTCATGAAAGCGGGGTCGAGCAGCTGCTGCATAGAATATACGAAATCAGCTGCGGTGATAGCGGTGCCATCATCCCACTTCAAATCATCACGGAGAGTGATCTTCCAAGCATAGCCACCCTCTGCCTTCTGAGCATCGGTGTAGCCCCACTTTGCATCAACAGCTGCGGTGATATCCTCCAGCTTGGTTGCTGCAGAGTAGTTGGTGGTGTAAGCGCCAGGAACGATAGCATCCTTGTTGATGGTGCCATCCTTGTTGAACTTCTCATCGTTCTCGAACTTGTAGTCATATTCGAAGAAAGAAGAGCCAATGTAACTCATGATCTGAGTATCATTGTTGTCCGCGTAGGTGAACTCGTTCCAGTTGCTGGGCATTACGGAAGTGGTGGTATTGTATGCAGCCTGCTTCAGGTCAGCATCCACAACGCCTTCGTTCTTGACACAGCCAATGAACGTAGTTGCAACAAGCACCAAACACAAAACCACCGAGAGAATAGATCTGAGGTTTCTGTTCATGATGTGTTTCCTCCACATTGTGAAATTTATTTGTGTCTCGTTATCCACAAGGCATTTTTCTGCAAAAAACTGCCAGAACCCGCATCATTGCAAAAAAAGGCCACGCAAAAATATGGATAATGCAATTTTATCATATAAACGCCCATTTGTCAACCATAAATTATCAAATTATTAACGAATTTAAACAGCTGAAAACGGGCAAAAATAACGATTTTTATCATTTTTTTGAGCCCTTTAATATCACGCACAAAACGGCCGAACAAAAAGCCCGGAAGGCGAAATACCTTCCGGGAAAAAAATCACACGCCGCGGAATCCGCGTCCGATGATCTCGCTGCTGGTGGTGATGATAATAAACGAATCGGGATCGATCTGCCGCACGCGGTTGCGCAGTTTGATGGCCTCCATCCGTTTGCAAACCGTATGGATCATGGTTTTTTCTTCCTTGGTGAACTCGCCCACCACGGTGCTTGCCGTCACGCCGTGATGCAGCTGCTCCATGATGTAGGAGGATATTTCCTCCCGCTTGGAGGTGATCACCACGAAATACTTACACGTGTTGAGACTCTCGATCACGCCATCCACAATAAACGCTTTTGCGAACAGTCCCAAAAGCGAGAACAGACCGGCGCGCACATCAAAGACCACAAAGGCACTGGCCGCCACCAAGAAATCCACAGCCAGCAGTGCCTTGCCCACGTCGATCCGGGCATACTTCTGCAAAATCAGTGCCGCGATATCCGTACCGCCGGAGGAAGCGTCGCTGTTGAAAATCATGGCGGAGCCAATGGCGGTAAGCAGCATCGCATACGTCAATTCCAGGAAAGGCTGGTCGGTCAGCGGCTTCTGTAGAGGAGTGACGATCTCCAGCACGTAGGTGATCGCGGAATACATCATGCTGCAGTACACGGTCTTGAGGCCGGTCTGACGGCCGAGGAATAAAAATCCCAGAAGGAGCAAAGCGATATTCAGAATCCAGATCCACGCACCGGGGGAAATGGGGGTGATTTTACCCAAAAGCGTACCGATACCGCTCACACCGCCTGTGGTAAATCCGTTGGGAATCTTGAAAAAATATACACCGGCTGCCAAAAGAACGCAGCCCAGATTCATCACAAGAAATCGTAGGATTCCGTTTGACTTTTTCATACCGTTTCCTCCTGATACACCGCCGCGGCGGCTCAGTAATCCAGCTTCGCGCCAAGCCCTTTGCTCGCATTCCTCAAGTATTGTAGCATGTTGGAGGCGTGCTGTCAATTACAGAATTACATCCCGGGAAAATTTCCGCAAACAAAGATCCCCCTGCACGGGCAGAGGGATCTCGTATGTATGAAATTATTTCTCGAAACCAAGCATGGTAAAGGCTTCTTTTTCGTTCGGGTAAGCACCTACGCCCACGCCCGCCATGATTGCGGAACCGATGGCACCGGCATGCTCACCGTTGATTACAAGCACTTTTTTGCCCGTGATCTGGCCGACTACCTCGCACCAGGGTTTGGAGTTGGTGATACCGCCCACCAGCTTGACCACGTCTGCCTTGACATCCAGTTCTTCCAGGAATGCCTTCAGACGGCGGGCAATATTCTCCATGATCGCACGGGCAATATCCGCACGGCTGTATCCGGTAACATCCGTATTCTCGTCCTCGATCACCAGGCCGTTGCAGCCCAGCTTGGCCTCGGCGGCCAGGCGGTCAAATTCCTTCACATGGATATCGCCCAGGAAGTGGGTGGTATAGGCATCGATGGTCTCGGCCACGGAGGTCATGGACTTCATGCCGCACCAATTTCCCTTGGGATCCATGAAGGGATCCACCAGAATG